>JADGRD010000069.1 GCA_017881285.1 Pseudomonadota bacterium
CACTGCGACCGCCGGCCCTGGTCGCGCCGCCGGTTCCCGGCTGGCCGCCCGAGCTGGTCGTCCCGCCGGTTCCGCTCACGCCGCCGGTTCCCGGCTGGCCGCCCGAGCTGGTCGTCCCGCCGGTTCCGCTCACGCCGCCCGAGCCGAGCACTCCTCCGCTCCCCGTTGTCCCTCCTTCGTCGGATTTGCCTCCGACTCCCGATCCTCCGGTACCCGCGGAAATGACTGATGCGCCCGATGAGCAAGCAGCGCCCGCAATCGCGAGTGCAGTAACCGTTGTACGCAAGAAGCGGCTTGATGTCATGCGTTCCTCTATATTTGAGGGAGGGGGGACCAGGTCGAATCCTCTTGCGAGCATCCAACCCTTCAGGGCGGAAGTCCTTGTGGTCTGCAGTGGCGGGCGCCCATGAATTCCGTCTGGCGTGTGATCGACGCGACGTCCCTACGCTCTCGCCCCATCCCCTCGCTTGTGGGTGCCTAATCGTTTCGAATGGGGTTTCTTCGTTCGAGAACCTCTACGACACATCGCGGCACCACGCCTCGGTCCTCGGCAGCTCACCCATGCGGGCCGCGTTTCGCGGCTCCGGGACCTCCGGCAGCATCTCTGGGCACCTCGGCGTCTCCTGGAAGGAGTGGCTCGACCACAGCACCGTCTCGCGCATCGCGTCTTGAGCTCGGGCGGTTTGAACAGTTCACCCAGTCATCGCCGCCACCACCCTGGTAGGAGTAGGAGGGAAGGGCGTCCAGGCGCTTACGCTGACGCCGTCCGTCCCGCCGAGCCCGGTCTCCTTGTTCCCCGTGGTGTTGTCGTAGACGTTGTCATGAGAATCCGAAGTCCTATCGGGTTAATGTCGCCGGTAGATGGCCAAGCCACCCTTTCCGCCCGATGACGGACTGCAATAGGCTCCGACGTAGAGGAGATCCGCTTCCATGACGGCGGTTCCTCCTTGGCAGACGCCGAACGACGTGGGGAAGGCAGCGGTGGTGCGCAAGGTGGGTCGCGACGGTGTGCTCACGTCGATGACTTTCACGCCGGACGACGTGATGAAGTAGACCTCTTGCCCGGCCACGGCCAGCCCGGTCCCCTTCCAGTCGATGCTCCCGGCGCTGGGCGAGAGATCGAGACTGCCAACCAGAGCCGGCTGCGTCGGATCCTGCACACTGATGATGCGCAGGCCGCCCACTCGCGTCGACCTCGTGTAGTCGGACGCAGAGTAGTAAAGCAAGTCGCCGGACAAGCGAATGTCGCCGATACCGCCGTAGGTGGCGAAAGGCAACTTGACCCTGCCAAGAGCAGTGGGCACGGCTGGGAGTTGCGAAATGTCCAAGCTCTCCACATAGGCGACGGTATCGCCGTCGCCGGTGAGGATGTACGCGCGGTCGCCTGAAACCTGGATTTGGTACACATCGCAACGGGTTGGCAGTGCCGTGGAGGTGTAATGGATGGGATTCGGAATCGGACCGCCGTCCGGCACGGCGTGGATGTCGAGTGCCCCACCGTAGAGATATCCGGCGAAGGCGTAGAGCTGCTGGCTGGCACCTATCCCGCGCACGGTGACCGCCACCGAGGTCGCGTAGTCGAAACCGTCGCTCACTCGATTCGTGACTGACCTCAAAGCCTCCGGTTTCGAGATGTCGACCAGGCGCAAACCAAGGGCATCATTGGCCGCGAAAAGCCAATTGCCATGGATGGCCAAATCCTGGATCTGATCCCCGGGCGTGAACAGGGTGGACCGAAGCATGGGGAGCAAGGGGTCGGTGACGTCGTAGGTCTGGATACTGCCATCCTCACCTGAGCTGCCGGGGGCAGGCTTCGCTTTGTTCTCCCAGTCTCCCAGGAAGACGTACTGGTCCCGTTTCAGCACGCGAATGGGGGTGCCGCCAACCGATTGAATGAACGACACCAGCTCGAGACCGGCATCGGCGCCGAGATCGCGGGTTTGGTCGATTCCCGCCTCGGGCCGAATGACCGACTCACCCGCCACGTCTGGCCGATCGATCCCCATGTCCGGTGGATCGATCCTCACGTCGGGCGCATAGACCTCGGGCGGTGAAGCGATGCCAACATCAGGACGAAAACGGGCATCCGAACCGGGGCCGGCATCCGTCGAGACAGCAGGGTCCAAAGGTGTTCTGCCTCCGCAGCCCCCCAAGGCGCCGAGGAGAGCTGCGGCGGCCAGCCCCATGCGCGGGTACTTCCAGCGAGTCGGCTTCATTGGATCTGGCGGCAGCATAGTGCCATGGAGCGAGCGTGGTCGAGCAAAAGCTCGGCAAAGATCCCCACCGTGTGAGCCGTCCCATGGTCGGTGCGGCTGCGCGGAAGAGGATACAATCCTGCTCGGAGATACTTCGATGCCTTCCCTCACCGTCCATGGAGTGGTCGTTCTTCTTGCATCGCTGCTCGGACTACAGCACAGGGCGCTGTCCTGCCAGGCGCCGGCGTCAGTGCCATGCTTGGCGCGGGTCTTCCCGAATCCGAGAACGTTTCGGGCGCTGGCAGCGTTGCTCTTGCTCCTCATGTTCGGGACGGATAGGATCTTCGTATATCCAGGAGCGAGGCTCCGCGCCGGAGCAGGGAGGGATGCTTGATTCGAGACTTTCTGGTCTTCCTTGTTTTCCTCACGATCTTGGCGTGCTCGCGCTCGTCCATGAGTGGCGGGTCCACTGACGCAAGCGGCACCAATCCGCCCGTCGACGCCCGCTCCGCTGGTGCAGACGAAGCCCGTCTGCCCGTCGACGCCCAGTCCCAGGAGGCTGGCAGTTGTGGTCAGACGAGTTGCCTGGGCGGCCACATGTACCTCTACCGGGCCAATCGTCTCTGGAGACCAGGCGCCGGGTCTCAGCTGATGCCCCTGGCCGAGTCCGACTATCAGCCGGTCACCGACGGCCCGAGCTACCTCCTATCGTTCTCACCCAACGGGGAGGCGGTGGTGGTGGCGGAAGTCGATGGAACCGACGTTTTGGATGCGGCGGGCGCGGTGATCCGTCGAACCGACGCGGCGGTGACGTACGACCTCAATGACAAGTGGGCGGGCGCCGAGCTGGTCATCTCCTTTGGGATCGAGCTGGGCGCTGAAGTCACGATCTTTGGCTCTGGCCTGCCCATCGTCCTGAGCACACGCGGGACGATGTCGTTGACCACGAGCTACGCGCCCGTGGGCGAAACCTGCGCCTTGCCGCTGACGCTGCCCTACGACGGATACCTACCAGCGACGTACAGCAATGCTCTCGCCAACACTGGCGCCTCGCCCGTGACCTGTGCCGGAGTTCGCGACGGATACTGCGACGCCAAGTGCGCGGGATGGTTGGTCGCCGATCTCCCCTGGGGGGATCTCCCCACGGCTGCCGCCTATGATTCCGTCACCCAGATGCTGGTGGGATGGAAGAGTGGCGAAGAGGCCTATGGCATCTGCCACGGCACATTTCCGCCCCTGGCCAGCGATGGGCCCGGCTGGAACCCGGGCAAGATGGACCGGGCGAGCGGGTGCAAATGACACGCTTCACTGCCGTCGATCGGGACTCACTCCGTTGCCGGGGAAACTGGACATCCTACCCGACTCTGCTGGCCTAGCCGCGAAAGGGTCGTACCAGAGCACTCCAGGTAGTGATCAGCACCACCCTGGGATCGGGACCGAACAAGGTCTCGGGCAGGTTTCATTGTAGAATCTGGTCTACGAACGGAGGGACCGTGATGAAACCTACCGCGTGGCTGGCTCGGCTCGGGCTGTTCGTGCTCTTGACGACAACGTTGAATTGCGGCGACGGGGGGAAATCCCACGACGCTGCCACTGGCATGGACGGAGCCTCGTCGGGGACACAGCCGGACGCTGCCGCGACCCATCCGGATCTCGCGACCACAGCCCCCGACGCGCCGGCGCGCGAAGATGGCACCGGCATCGACGAGGATGCGATCGCTGGCGCCGAGCTGGCCGACAGCCGGGTTGGATTCGAGGACGGGGCGTCCCAGTCTTGTTGGTATGAGAGGGCACACACGGGCACAGCGTTGTCGAATTTCAGCTTCTCGTTCGTGGCGCCCGACCAGGTGACTTACTCGTGCGGCTCTGGCCCAGCTAGGGATGCTGGCCCACCGTGGCCTCGAGACCTGAGGGGCGTTGCGACCAGCGTGACCGACAACCAATTCACCATCGACACCTGCTCGGCCCAAGATGCCTGCGTGCCCAGCCTCTACACGTTCACTCTGAACGCACCGGGTATCCGGCTGACGATCCCGGTTGGTCGCCAGGTGCGCGTCCAGTGGCAGCTCGCGATGTTTTGGGGCTGCACCGAGTGGCTGGCGGTGTCCGACGACGAACCAGGCCTTGCCGGCATGGTTTGGCTGATTGGCAACGGCGGCTTCCAAACGCCCGGTTCCGAGTTGCCGTTCGACGTGGGCTTGACCCAGCTCGGCTGCCGCCTCCCGGCGGATGCCTATGGGTCGTCTTGCTCAGGAGCTGCCACTGGCGACTATGCCTTCAGGTTTTCTTCCAAGTACGGACCGGCATCGTCCCTGTCGCTCGGTACCCAGGAAAGTGGGACCTTCGCTTTCCTGGACAGCGCCGGTGTGGAGCAAAGGATGGATATCCATTGTCTCAGGGCATTCCAGACGATCATGTGCGACGACTACTGGAATTGGGACTTCTGGGCCGTCAACACCTCGGCTCCATCCGACGGTTCCGCGCTTGATGCTGCCATCGACCGGTAGGCCGCGCGGCCGGGGCTGAGCGTCGAGTGGGCCTATCACAGGGAGTGCGCTTTCGGCCAAGCCACCGGGCCAGCCCTCGCGCGACGGTCCGCGCCGAGCAGAGCTCGGCGGCTCCCCACGCGCTGTAGGACGGCACGCGGCCGGACTTGACTACGCGGTCAGCGCGCTGCTGGCGGCGGGGTAGGTCAGCGATCGGCGCCCGACGAACCATCGACGCTTCCGCCCGGATTGGACTTGGGAAGGAAGTTTGCTTGTACTGCGTTTGACTCGGCACTCTAGCCCAAGGGTGCCGACTGAACAAGCGCTCGCCAAGTGACCGCCTGTCAGATCGAGCTTGAAAAAGCAGGGCCGATCATCACTGTTGCACGTCAAATGCATCGATATATATCCACGCGCCGCAGGAGGCTGACTGCTTGGTTCCCAAGACAGTTAGCGTCAACGCGTGGGATCCCGCAGGTAATCCCGTGATGGTGTAGAGGGCCTGCTGCCAACCGCCGCCGCTCGCCCTATACGCATCAAATGTCTGAACGTTGCCGTCCACTTGAGCTTGAGCCTGACCACTACACGAATCCTGGGTTCCCATGACGCTGATCCCGGTGCCGTTGAAGGGAAGCCTCATGGTCACGCCTGCCGTCGCAGTCGCCATATAGGTGTTCGCGCTCGCGCGGCTATCGGAGCCAGTGTTCCAGTTGTATTCAGTGGGCCCTCGCACAATCTGCAGGTCATCTTCTTCCACCCGCGTCGAAGAAGCGATTACGTCTAATGCATCGACATAGATCCACGCGCCGCACGAGGCTGCCTGTTTGGTTCCCAAGACGGTCAGCGTCAACGTGTGGGATCCCGCAGCTAATCCCGTGATGCTGTAGAGGCTCTGCTGCCAACCGCCGCCGCTCGCCCTATACGCATCAAATGTCTGAACGCTGCCGTCCACTTGAACTTGAGCCTGACCACTACACGAATCTTGGGTTCCGATCACGTTGATCCCGGTGCCGTCGAAGGGAAGCCTCATGGTTACGCCTGCCGTCGCAGTTGCCATATAGGTGTTCGCGCTCGCGCGGCTATCGGAGCCAGTGTTCCAGTTGTATTCAGTGGGTCCTCGCACAACGCGAGGGTCAGACTCTTCATACCTTGTGATTGATCCGCTCGCGGGAGGAGCGCTGATGGTCACGACAACCTGCGAGCGGCCGGTCGCACCGGCGTTGTCGGTGACGGTGAGGGTGACGGTGTACGAGCCTGCCTGGGCGTACGTATGGTTGCTTTGGACACCGATGCCTTGGCTGCCGTCGCCCCATCCCCATGCCCACGAAGTGATGGAGCCGTCTAGGTCTCGGCTGCCGCTGCCGTCGCCGGCGACGGAGAGGTTGTTGACGGTGGTTGTCATTGAGGCGAGCGGCACCTGATTTGAGGAACCTGCGATGATGTCTGCGAGTTGCTTGCGGGCTGTCTCCCAGTCGTTCGGCTCAGTTGACCAGCTAATGTCGGTGAGGATCCAGGTGGGATCGTTAGGGTCGTTCACCCCGTATTCCCAGGCGGCTTTGGGGACCATCGTGTTGACGAGCGACCGAACCGCCCCGGGGTTGATGGCCGCCGCCAGGGTCAAGTAATCCACGTCCTCGAGGCCCCGCCGCCAGTGCTTGAGGCGCAGGCTGGCGAAAGGGCCGTCCACGCCGTAGGAGTCGCTCGGGAACAGCAGGTCGGTCCCGGGATATAAAAGCACCCCATCCCCGTTGGAGTAGTTCCAGCCGGTTTCCCCCTTCACGGGATCGACGGAGGCGATGCTGCCGAACGTGTGGGCGCTTTGAAAAACATTGATCTCACCGGTGCCGCCTTGGTAATCGTTGTAATAGGTGGTCTCCCAGAAGAACCAGCGATTGATCCTTAATTTGTATTGGGCCCATGCCCGTTCCCGGAGGGCCACCCCGTCGTCTTCGGTCCCGGTGGAGCCTGTCGCGGGCCGGTTGCCGTTGTACATGAAGAAACGCTTGCGGCTGTCCTGCGTATAGCTGTCCACCAAGGGCTGCCATTGCGAGGCGATGCCCACTCCCATGGCGGAGGTGGGGATGTCCAACGAGGGAGCTTGAGCGGCGGCCGTCGGCAACGGGATGGTCGCCATCGACTTCAACTGCCCTCCCGGACCGGGGTTGTTCCGGATCCAGCCCGCCCAGGTTTCGATTTGAGCGGCGTCGGCCGACTCGTCTATCAAATAGAGAAAATGTTCGGTGGTCGGAGAGTTCTGTTTGAACCAAGTCTCCCAGGCGTCCGTGTGCTGGTTCATGGCGGCCTGTCCGCCGGTTTTCCAACTCCAAGAGCCGTAAGTCGCGATGGAATAGACGTTGTTGCCCGTGTTCACGCCGGGCCCGTCGTATCCGTTGGAGGCGGTGAAAAGGCTGCCGTCGAGGCGCGGCCCCCATTCCGGACAAGGACGGTCCCCGGGAGAGTTGCAGTCTCCTCCGTCCACGTCTCCTATCAAGGAAAAGCGGTGGCGGTGGGCCAAAAGGAAATGCCGGTCCCGAATTGCTTTCCCCTTGGCGCCGGCCGCTGAATTGGGGTCGATCCAGGTGGCTCCCAGATAACGGTGGTTGATGTCGGGGGACGAGAAATACAGCATGGTTTTCGCCGTCGGCATGTCGGGCAGCGTGGCATCGTAGACCTGCAACGCCACGGGGACATGCGCCACTGTTCCTCCTTGCGAAACCGCTATCTCACCCTGATAGAAACCGGCCACCGCCGTCTTCGGAATGTACACGTCGGCCCAAATGCTCTGGTTCGACGCGGCAGGTATAGAGAATGTGGGAACGAGCTCGATCGGAACGGCGATCTCAGGGTAAAACTTATCGTGGTCAGGCCGGTCCTGCCAGCCACCCGCTCCTGTACGCTCACCGATTATCGGCCGTCGGAAGCGAGCTGGCACGTGCCGTTCGTCGTAACCAGTAATGTCGTAGGAAAGGGCGCTGAGCCCCTTAATCTGCAAGTAGCGCACATAGAACAGCTCGATGTTGCGCTCGACGAAGTTGAACACTTGATTTCCGAAAGCCGGAACGGATGCAATCGTGCTCCCATTCGGGCCGCTCAGTGATGAAAACGACACGCTGACGTTGTCGGCGCCCGCGGGGGATTCGAGAACGAGGTTGAAGTTGACGACCTCATTCTTGAGGCCGAATAATTTTATGCTCGCGCCGTCCCAAACAGTGTTGATCACGTCCTTTTCGTCGCGGCTGACTCGAAGTTCATCGCGCGTAACCTTATCGGCTCCGTCGTTCACCCAGACGGCGGTGACTTTGCCCGCTGACAAGGAAAGCCTCAACTTGCTCGCGACGCCCTCCTTGCTTTTGTCGGGACCGGAGCACCCCAAGCCGGCTAGTGCGCTTCCGGCAGCGGAGAGGGACAAAAGGATTGCTGTGGTCACTACAAATCGAATGTACTCTTTCATGGTGTGCTCCTCGCAAGAAAGCTCCAGCTGTTCCCGCACAGCAGTTTTCGTGCCACCCATCAGACGCACGCAAGCTTGGACGATTCCTTGCTAGACAGAGGAGGAGATGACCAATGCCATCAAAGTGGCGTGGGAAGCCAGTCAATCCGATGGGATGGCGCGGCGGTATTCGAATTGATTGGAATGGCCCTTCATTGTGGTTGAGTCAACGAGATCTGCGCCTGCAAGTGCTGGAATCTATGCGCGTCTCGGGATGGCCCGAAAGCTGCTGTAGCTACGGTTAGATAGTGGTGCCATGAAAGAGCTGTGGAGAATGATGACGAGAAACGCTGCGGGCGGGAAAGCACTGTTGGTCGCGATCATGCTGGGATTGCCCGGTGGTTTGGCCGAAGCGTACACTGGCCCGCTGTGGGCCCCGATCGTGGTGACGATCGCCCAGCGGGGGCAGTCGGAAAAGGTTGGGTGTTCAGTGTCGCAGGCCTCGCCACCGGCTGGCACGAACGAAATCCTCGTGCGCATCAGGGTGTCGCAAGACAGGACCCCAAAGACGATCCTGCTTAGGACCACCTTCGGAGAAACGACCCTTGACGTGACGAACTCGCTGCCGCTGCTTGGTCAGTACGAGACCATCATCGACCTTGCAAAGACCAATTGTGCAACCTCGGGAACCCTGCTCGTGGACGTCGAGGGGGATCTTGAAACCAAGACGGCCACGTGCCCTGGGATTCTTCTGCCCAAGAGCCTTACTTGCAATGACTAGCTTGCACGTGCCCGGCCGTGCAGAAACGAGCTGCCTGCTCTCCTCGGCCTAGCTAGTTTGGCATCCCATGCGCAGCTACACGGAGTTTCGGCGCCAACGGGGCGCTACGAACGGGACAGGAGCAATTGGGAAGGGAAGGAATGAAGATGCAGAACGCGGCATATTGGAAGGGGGTGCGGCACATCGTACTTGGGGCAGCGGCGCTGGTAGGTGGCGCGTGGTTCCTCGGGGCGGCCCCCGGTTTGGCCAGCGAGGCAGGCTCTGAAGGCGGCGAGCCCCTGCCGACTGGCCTCGCTACTACATGCCGCTCATCGGGTTGACCCCGATCGTGGGCCCGGCGGGTGGTGCCGTGCTCGAAACCACACTGCAGAAGACGCGCGCCGACGGGAACCCTCCTGGCAACTGAGCTGATCATTGCGGCAGGCTAGGGTTTGGCCTCGGTGGCTCCGGTGTGGCCGGTCTTCTCCTCGGCCACCGGCTGCGGGATCGCCAACTTGGTGAGATCGGGCTCGGCGGTGGCGCCGTCGACGAGGATGCCGTGGCAAGTCTCGCAGTCGTTGGGGATGGTCTCGCCGGTCTTGGCGTTTTTCATGTTGCCGTCGTGGCAGCGGAAGCAGCCGGGCGACTCCTCGTGGCCGATGTTGGTCGGGTGGGTCTTGGAATTGGTGTTCATCTGCGGGAAGACCGTCCGGTCGTAGACGCGCGCCGCTTCCTCGGCGCCACGGGCAACCAGCACGACCTGCCCGGCGGCGAGGTCGGGATAACTCTTTTGGTAGAAGCCGCGGATGGCCTCGCGCACCCCCGCCACGCCCTGCTCGTGGGTCGCGTAGCTCGACTGTGCCGCCTTCACCACCTCGCGCTTGTAGAAGGGCAGGGCGCGCAGCTCGGCCTGTCGCTGCAAGACCGCGTCGGTTTCCCGCGCCGGGCTTTCAAAAAGGTGCGTGGGACGGTTGTGGCAGTCGATGCAGTCCATGAGGCGCGCCTCGGCCGCAATGGCTGCCGCCGCCGGCGGCTTGGCGCCCTCGCGCAGGAACTCGGTCTGCTTGCCATCGGCCGTGGTGAGCTCGACCCAGGCCATCTCCTGGCGCCGTTTGTCGGTGGCCAGGTAGCGAATCCGGTTGTCGGCGTAGATGTGCCACCAGTGGATGCCGCCGTGCTGCTGGCCGGCGGCGCGCGCGCCGCCGCCGGTCTTGAGCAAGAGCGCGGTGAAGCTGGGCGTGTTCTTCTCGTCGTCGGCGAAGCGGCCGATGAGGCGCAGCTTGTCGCCGTAATGCTTCGCCGGCCAGTGACAGCCCTCGCAGGTGTCGCGTGCCGGGCGTAGGGTGTGGACCGGCGAGGCGATGGGCCGCGCGTAGGTGCCGAGCATGACCTTCCACACCTGGCGCAAGCCGTCGAATTTCGAGCGCACCATGAACGAGGCGCCCGGGCCGATGTGGCACTGCACGCACTTGACCCGTGAATGCGGCGAGTTCTGGTAGGCGGTGTACTCGGGCTGCATGACCTTGTGGCAGACGGTGCCGCAGAACTTGGGCGAATCCATGAACTCGACCGCCACCGCCGAGCTGGTGGCGAGCAGGATGGCGTTGACCACGGTGAGGCCGAGGACGATCAGGAAGGCGCGCCGGACGTGGCCGTCGTTGAAATCGAGGCGCGGCCAAAGGGGAACGTCCGCGGCCAGCACGCCGCGCTTGCGCAGCTTGCGCCGGCGCAGGAAGATGCCGATGGGCATGGCCAGAAGCCCGCCCACGAAG
>JADGRD010000639.1 GCA_017881285.1 Pseudomonadota bacterium
AGCACGGCCACGGTTCCCGACGCCAGCGACGGCTGCGTCACGCCGGGGATCGCGCCCGGCGGCAGGCCGGCCAAGGCTTCGGCGGATGGGCGAACGACGCCAAGAATCCGGCGATCCGGCCGGTGCGCCGGCAGATGCCGCTCCTGCAAGGTACGCAGAGCCTGCGCCGAGGCCGTGTTGCAGGCGAGCACCACCAGCGGGCAGCCGGCCTCGAACAGGAACTCGACGGCTTCGCGAGTGAAGCTATGCACCACCTGCAAGCTGCGGGCGCCATAGGGCGCCCGCGCGCTGTCGCCAAGGTAGAAGTAATCGTACCACGGCAGACGCGCCACCAGCGCCCTGAGCACGGTCAGACCACCGAAGCCGGAATCGAAGACGCCAATCACGGGAGTCCGACCTCTAGCACGGATTGCGGCGCACCGCCTCGCCCCTACCCCGCCACGCGCCAGGCGGTGCCGGTCGGGGTGTCCATCAACTCGACCCCGCTCGCCTTCAGCTCGGCGCGGATCTCGTCGGCCCGCGCAAACTCCTTCGCCTTGCGCGCGGCCGTGCGGTCGATGATGCGCGCCTCGACCACGGCCCGGTCGATCGTTCGCCGCACGCACAAGCGATCCCGGCGCGAAAGTAGAAACTCGGCGGGTGGCCGCAGCATGATGCCCAGCGTGGCGCCGACCGCGCGCGCGTCGCGGGCGATGGCGGCCAAAGCCTTTTGACGCTCCGGCTTGGGCATGGCCTTGGGATCGTCGAGCAGCTTGTTGGCCAGCACGAAAGCATCGTAGAGGTGGCCGATGGCGGCCGCACTGTTGAAATCGTCGTCCATCGCGGCGCCGACGTTCGTCGCCAGGTCCGACGGGGGCGGCGCGGCCGGCGGCGGGGCGAGCGGGGCCAGAAACGCGTCGAGCCGCTCCAGCGTGCGGTAGAAGTAGTCGAGTCGCGCTTCGGCCTCGTCGAGATCGGGATACACGGCCAGCCCGGCGCCATCGCGGGCGATGGTGAAGTTGGCCGGGCTGCGATAGTGCACGCTGATGAGCAGCAGGCGTAGCGCCTCGAGGTCGTGCGTCTCGGCCACGCGGCGAATGGTGACTACGTTGCCCAGGGACTTCGACATCTTCTCGCCACCGAAGTTGACCATGCCCGAGTGCATCCAGTAATGCGCGAACGAGCCGAAGGCGCCCTCGGACTGCGCGATCTCGTTCTCGTGGTGGGGGAAGATGAGATCCGAGCCGCCGCCGTGGATGTCGAAGCTGTCGCCGAGGTAGCGGTGGGACATGGCCGAGCATTCGATGTGCCAGCCCGGACGCCCCGGACCCCAGGGGCTCTCCCACGCCGGCTCGCCCGGCTTGGCGCGCTTCCACAGCGCGAAGTCGAGCGGGCTCTTCTTGTGCTCGCCCACCTCGATGCGCGCGCCGGCTTGCAAGTCGTCGATGCTTTGGCCGGAGAGAGCGCCATAGCTGGGGAATCCAGCCACGGAATAATACACGTCGCCCTCCGCCGGGTAGGCGAGGTCGCGCGCTTCCAGCCGCCGGATCACCTCGATCATGTCGGCGATGTGCTGCGTAGCGCGCGGCTCGACGTCGGGGGCCGCGATGCCGAGCGCGGCCATGTCCGTGCTCATGGCGTCGGCGTAGCACTCCGCCACCTCCGCCGCGGGGCGCCCCTCGGCGTTGCCCTTGCGGATGATCTTGTCGTCGACGTCGGTGATGTTGCGGACCAGGCGCACCTCCAGGCCGCGGGCCCGCAGGTGGCGCACGATCACGTCGAAGGCGACGAGGGTGCGCGCGTGCCCGACGTGGCACAGGTCATACACGGTGACGCCGCAGACATACATGCCGACCTTGCCGGGCTCGCGCAGCACCAGATCGACCTTCTTGCCGGCACGCGTGTCATAGATTCTTTGCATCGAAAGGCTCTAGGCACGGGCCCGCAGCGAGAGCAGGTTCAACAACGCAAAGCCGAGCAGGAAGGCGCCGGCGATGAGCACCTTGAGGTGGTCGCGCGGCCGCTCGCCCTCGCGCAAGAGGAGGGCGTCGTCCGGGATCTGCACGTTGGCCAGGGTGCTGATGGCCATGATGCGGGCGAGCAGGAGATCCTTGTCACCCTCGGTCGACTTGATCCGCAAGCCGTCCTGGCTCGCGGCGAGGTCGGCGAGGCGCACAGTGTGCGTCGCGCGCACAGGGAGGAAACGCACCCTCGGGTCGAGCTCGGAAACCGCGTTCATGACTTTGTCGCGCCCTATCTCCGGAAAGGTCGCGACCAGCGCGACACTCTTGCGGTCGGTTGCCGTCACCGCATCGTCGAGAACCTTGCCGCCCTGTTGCTCGATGGCCGCGCGCGCCGCGTCCGCGTCAGCCCACTTCGCGCGCGGCATCTCAACCTGCACATCGGCTGGGCGGCTGACGTCGATGGACACCTGGTCGTTCGGGGCCAGCGCAACCTGCTCGCCCATCATGTCGGCCATGACCACGGAGCCGCCCTGCGCCGCGGTGACCCTTTCTCGAAAACCGGTGGGTGCGAAGAAATGCGTCGCGGTCACGCGGTTGGCGAAGTGCTTGCGGATGGCGGCCTGGAAGGAGAGGTCGCGGAAGCGCACGAGCCGGCCGACGAAAACGTCCTTCTCGGCCTGTTCGACGGGGATGGGATCGGACACACGGCTGACGAAGATCCGGCTCCGGGTGCCGAGCAGACGGAAGAACTGCGTGAACCTCCACGAGCCGGCGGTATCGATGATGACGCCGCTCTCGCGATCGGCCATGCCCGCCAGGCGCACGTATTCATTGATGGGCAGCTTGTCGGCTGGGGCAGCGGCCAGCGCCCGCGCATCGCCCAGGTCACGCGCGTCGGAATGCGAGAGCGCGAAGAAGACATCGTCGTGGATCTGGTAGAGCAGGAACGCGGCCAGCGCCGCGGCCCCAAGCGCGATGGCCGGGTGGCGCCGCCGAGGCGAGGGCACATTCGCAAACTCGTCCGCGGATGCGCCACCGGCCCCCGATTCGAGCTCGGGAAAATCAAGCGGGGGCTTCTCTCCTGTATCAGTCACCGTCGGAAGCGCCCGAATCTAGCACAACTCCCCACGGGCAACGGTCGGAAGTATTTCACCACAGAGGCACAGAAGAACTGTCCAGAAATTGGACGGTTCTTCTGCAGCCGAGTCAAAGGCTCGGCCGCAGGTGGGGTGAAGTCCGCGAATTCACTTCGCGGACGAGGGGAGGGCAGCGGCCCTCCCCTGAAAAACCTTCTAGACGGGTCCAT
>JADGRD010000640.1 GCA_017881285.1 Pseudomonadota bacterium
CTGGGGATAGGAGAGCGTGTCGGTGTCGGCACCGTTGCCGACATGCACTCGGAACTGCGCCACCCCGGCCAAGCTGTCCGAATAGGTGAGAACGGAAATCACCGCATACGAGTCGTCCTTGCAGGCAGGCCCTGCGGCGAGCAGCGCCAGCAAAACACCGACGGAGGACACCGAGGAGACAGAGGGCACAGAGGAGGAAAGGGTTCGGCTCCTGGATCCGGCAAACCCTTCCCCCTCCGGTCTCTGTGCGCTCTGCCCCCTCTGCGCCCTCTTCATTCCAACGCTCATGGCCTGAACTCCTGATTCCCGAGATCCGTGGCGGGCGGCGCGTGGCCCCGGCTGGAAATCACGATGACCACGACCGTGGCGGCCGCGGCCGCGCCAACCGCGGTCCAGAACCACCAGCGGTGGAAGATCGAGGGCTGGGCCGGTTCCGGCGTCGGGCCGCGCAGGTCGAGCGCCGGATTGGGTGGTGGCGGCAGCGGCATCGACAGGGCGGCGGGGGGTGGGGCCGGGACCGGTTCCGCGGGCAGCGCGGCCGCTGGCGCCGCGGGGGCGGGCTCGACCGCGCGTCCTTCTTGCGCCCGGACAGGACCGCTCCCGAGGAAGCATCCGAGCACGACGATGGCCGCCACTTTGTGAACAACGCGCCCGACCAGTGGCCGAGCGAACCCGTCATGCCTTGCCAACCCGTGGGTCATCACGGAGTCTGAACTACCGCGCGAGCCGAGGTTGGTCAACAGGCGCGGCCTGGGCGAGGCCAGGAGCCCATTCGCCACAGGCTCCTAGTCGACGGGCGATGGCCAAGCAGGTAGTATGGGGCCCATTGACCGCACCGAATGCCGAAATCACCGAGGAGGTCGAGCTAGGCCGGACCCTCCTCGTGCAGGGACACCTCGAAACCGCGCAGCGTGTGCTGCTCAAGCTTTGCCAGGCCCAGCCCGAATGCGCCGAGGCCTTCCGCGTCCTGAGTCTGGTCTTGAGCAAGAAGGGCGACGAGCAGCGTGCCCGGCCGCTCATGGACTACGCCAACGAGATCGACGCCCAGCCCCCGAGCGAGATCCCGGCGCACGTCGGCGATTCTCCCTCGGACGCCGTGACCAAGCGCAACCGGCTGCCGGCGAGCCCCCCCGCGCGGCCTGCGCCGTCCCCACGCGCGCCTGACCAACCGGCGCGCACCGCGCCCGCGCCGGCCGCACCTGCCGCGTCGATTGCTCCGGTCGTTCCGACGTCGCCCGTCGCAGCGCCCTTGCCGGTCGTCCAGCCCCTACGGCCGCCCCCGTACCGCCGAGGCGGAGTCCTGCTCGCCTTCTTCTCGGGCGTGGCCGTCGTGGCGTCAGGCGTGGCCATCTACAGCTACCAAGGTTCGACCAAACCCCCGCGGCCCAGTTCGCGCGGGGAGCTCGACAAGGCCCTGGCCGCGGGAACGCTCGAGGCGCTGATGCGCGGCCGGGACGTGGCGCGGATCAACCTGGAAACGCGCGAGGCGGAGCCTGATTCCCTGGTACGCCTGGGGCTGGTTAACGCCTTCCTGGTCCTCGATTACGACGTGGACGCCAAGAAGGACGCGGAGCGTGCCCTCGATCGCGCCGGGAAAAGCCCGAACCCGAGCCAAGAGCGCGTTGCCCTGGCGGCCACCGCGCGCTCTCTGCTGGCCCTGGCGGCCGGGGACCGCGGCGCGGCCAAGCAGCAGGCGGAAACCGCCGTCGCGGCGGTCGCCCCCGACCCGCCGGCCTACGCCTTGCTGGCCTCGGCGCGGGTGCGCACCCTGGCGGGCGACGCGGCGGGCGCGGCCCGCGATCTCGATCGCGCCATTGGCATCGCCGGCGACATCGCCCCCTTGCGGGTCGACTGGGCGGCCACGCGGCTCGACCAGGGGGATCCGGTGGCGGCCCGGCGGGCGCTGATCGCGGTCCTGGAAAAAGATCCGGAATACTCCCGCGCTCGGCTCCTGCTCGCCGACGCCGAACGCGCCCTCGGCGAAGCCGGCTGGACCAAGGATCTGGAGCTCGCGTGCAAGAGCGACGCGAAGATCTCGCGTAACGTGCGCGCCTTGTGCGCGGTCGGTTCGGCGGCGCAGGCTCGTCTGGACGGAGACCGTGGCGGCGCCTTGCGCAAGGCCAAGGCCGCTTCGCAAACCACCGAGGATCCGCAGGCCCTGGCGCAGATGGCCCTCTTGCTGGCGCTCATCGGTGAGATCGACGGGGCAGACGAGATCTTGGGCCGCGCGGCCAAGGCCGCCGATCCGGCCGCGGTGGCGCTCAAGTGGGCCGATCTGGCGATCCGCCTCGGCCGGGGCGAGAAGGGCAGCGGCCTGCCGACGGTCGAGACCCCGGCCGGCCCGGAACGCGATCTGGTGGCCCTGCGCGCGGCCTACGCGAGGTCGGGAACCGCTGGCCTGGTTATCTTGCTCAAGGCGTTGCCGCCAGGCATCCAGGACATCGACTGGGAGGTGCGGACCTTCGCCAAGCTGGGACAGGATGGCCCCATGTCCAAGGCGGAGGCGCAGACCTTGGAGAAGCGCGCCGAGCGGTGGAACCCGGTGGCTTCCTACGTGCTCGGGGTGTTTGCCACGCGCGACCGGGATTTCAAGCTGGCCACCCGCCGGCTGGAAAAGGCGCTGGCCTGGCACGGAGACACTTGTCTGGCGGCCGCGCTCTACGTGGACGCCGTCAAGCGGGCCGGGCGGCCGTTTCAGCTCAACAAAGCCGCGTTGCGCGCCCTGCACGGCCGCAACGCCAAGTGCCCCCTGCCAGACCTGTAGACGCGCGCGGAGCCCACGCTTCACTGGCTTCGCCAGTAGCGCAACATCGCGGGAGGGCATGAGAACCCTGTGAGGGCAGCCCTTTCAAGGTGTTTGACTCGGCGACCCGCCGGCTTCGGCGTGGCGGGTCCGGTCAGCTCGGGCCAGAGATGGAACAGGGAGGAACAGAAAAACAGAGACAGAATGAGCTTGCCGGGCAGATCATCGCGGCTGGCGTCGAGGGCCACCGGCACCTCGCACCGGGCTCCGCCGTCTCGTAAACCCAACCCTTGCTCCCTCTGATCGTCCGTTCCTCCCTGTTCGTCCTTCCGATCCGATCTCCAGAAGATCTGGGTCATGACGAGCCGTCGGGGAAAGGGTTTGGAAATTGGACCCCGAACACCTTGAAAGGGCTGTCCTGGGGAGGGTTCCCATCTCAACGCGTTGGCGAAGCCGAGCATCGCTCGGCGTAGCCAGAGCGCGGGAGGGTTTGGCGAGGCCGCGC
>JADGRD010000641.1 GCA_017881285.1 Pseudomonadota bacterium
GTGCGCGGACATTCCATACTTCGGCGTACGCAACAGCGTCAGCACGAGATTCATGGAGGAATCTCCGAGACGGGAAGGCTGGCTTGCTGAGAGAGGCAGCGCTCGCAAGACATCGCTCGGTTCGCGGCAAGGCGCGTCGTACGTGCGTGGCTCCTGGCGGCTGCCAGCTCCGCGGGCAGGTTGGCAGCCGTGCCGAAGTACATCTCGTCCGGGGTCTGGCCATGGGCGCCTAGGCGAAACGAAAGGGGCATTCCCGCGTCGGAGAACGCTTCCCCCACCATGCTCGCCCCCGCCGGGGCGGCCACTACGGGGGCCGCGAGGCGGATTCGGGGGCTGGCGAAGGGTTGGGAAGGGGGCGTGGCGAGCACGAGGGGTAGTCTACCCCACCACGCCGCTCCCGGCGTCGCCGCACTCAGTTGAGCCAGTCTTCCGGCCAGTCTTCCGCGTCCCGCGCCTCCCGGTCGGCCGACGGCGGCGGGCGCGCCGGGTGCAGCTCGGGCACAGAGGCCGGCAGGTGCATCCCCACGAGGATCTTCTTGGCGATGTCCTGGTTCTTGACGAGCGCGATGAGGCGCAGTGGCGACTGGCACTTGGCGCAGACGATCTCGAACCCGAAGGTCCTGTGGAGAAGCTCGGCCCATGGGATGTACTTCGACTTGCGGGCCGGCTTCTCCGACTTTTCCGTGGCGGTGGCTTCCGTCGCAGCCTGGGGCACGATTTGGCTGCGCAGCCGAGCGTGCGACGAGAGTACGCCGCAGTAGCGCGTGAGGTGCCGGCGTGGAGGCGGAACCAGGGCCGCGAGGCGGGCGATGAGGGCGAGCGGCGCAAGCTCGACGGAGGACGTGCCATCGGACCAGGGTTTCTTGAAGTCCAGCCTCACGGCCCCTTCCGGCAGAATGTGCAGTCGATCATTCGCCAGCGGGGGACGCAAGATATAGCGGCACAACCGCTCGCGGCCGGGTTTGTCGTTGGCGGCGACGCGCGTGGCTGCTTGTAGGTTGAACGCGTGCGCTTGTCCGCACAGGATCCCCTTGCCGACCGGGCGGTCGTCGGGGGCAAGGACGATGCGGATGGGCTGGCGTTTCGTGACGGGGCCAGCCGGCGCGGCGCCGGTGGTGGCGGCGACGAGCAGCTTGGCCAAGAGCGGGTCTTGCTCGCCCATGGTCTCGTCCGGCACCACGGTGACCTCGTTGTCCCCCGGCGGAGTGACCAGGGTGATGACCCCGCGGCGCTGCAGGAAGCGCAGGATGCGCTTGCTGACTCGCAGGGCGAGCTGCTCGATGTCTGCTTGGGTGGGAGCAGGAGCCGGGTGGAACATCAGCCCCTTGCCATCGCGGTCGGGGCTGTAGCTGCCGTCGAGGCATAGGGTGTGAAAGTGCGGTGAGAGCCGCAAATCGCTGTTGGCGCGCTGGATGGCGGTGACGGCGCCGGTCTCGCCGTCGGGCAAGCCGTGCGCGACGTGGCGCTTGCGGTACCACCCGGCGACGCTGTCCGTGAAGATGCGCAGCACCTGGCCCAGGAGCTTGCCGTCGAACGCGAGGAGAAACCTCAACGGGAAGGGCACGGTCAGCACGAACTGGCGGATGGGCACGTCGGGCAGGACGTGGTCCACCAGATTCGCCGCGCCCGCGCTCATGCGTCTGCCCAAGCAGCTCGGGCACACGGCTCTGGCCTTGCAGCTAAATGCGACAGCGTGGTGTTCGCGGCAGCCCTTGCAGTAAAGGTGCGCGAAACCTCGGCCCAGGATTCCGCACGCCATGAAGCCGTGCAGCTCGTCGGTCACGAACTTGGGCAGCGTGCGGCCAGAGGCTTCGTCCGTCCACTGCTGCTCGAAGGTCAGCAGGTGCTCCTGCACCACCCGGTAGAGCGCGGTCTTCTCCGGCTGCCGGCGCGCGTATACCGCGCCGACCGGTCGCGCTTGGACAAGAGCCGCTGCCTCCACACTGGGGAGGTCTCGGCCAACCGCGCCCGATGGTTGCTGGGCGTCCGACTTTCGGACGGGTCAGACGGTCGGGCGGGGCTCCACGGCCGGGCTCGCGCCGTTTGCCACGCTCAACGGGGCAACCACGGCATGGAGCCTTCGCGCAACCTGCGCGATGCACGTTGGCTGGCCGCGCTCTGGCACGCCCAGCTCGCCTCCACCCTGCCGCGCATCCTTGGCGTAGTCATCGAAGACAAGGGCGTGAGCCTGGCCATCCACTACCGGCAAGCCCGCTCGCGCGCCGCCGTTCGCCGTCTGGTCCTCATCGCGGCGGCCGATCTGCCCGGCGCCCGCATCGTCGAGGGCAAGATGGTCGTGAACGTCTTGCCCGCCGGGGCCCCCGACAAAGGCACCGCCCTTTTGACCCTGTGCAAGCGCCTGCGCTGCGAATCCGCCATCTACGTCGGCGACGACGAAAACGACGAAGACGTCTTCACCCTGGCCAGACAAGGCCGCCTGCTCGGCATCCGCGTCGGCCGCTCGTCCCGCTCGCAAGCCGCGTACTTCCTGCTCAGCCAGGCGGCCATCGACCGACTGCTGGTCAAGCTGATCGAGGCCCGCGGGGAGAAGGACTAAGCATAGCTAGAGGTGTAGCAGATGCGATTCGGTCAAGGAAAAATGGCGCTTCAACCGCCGATGCGTCTAGTATCCAAACCGTGGCTCAACGGCGCGTCACCTCAGCTCAGATGGCACGAGGCATCGAGCTCGCAACGGGCGAGGAACACGTCCTTGTGGTGGTCGCTAGCACAATGCGGGTGCGCTTGGTCGGCATGTTCTTCGATCTGAACAAGTGCTTTCTCCTTCCCTCGGCAATGCGCGGAATCCGCAAGATCAAGACCGAATACGATGTCCATCCGGGCTGCAATCTACTCGTCGTCGGGCACACCGACACCTCAGGCGGAGCAAGCGAAAACCTGACGCTTTCGCTGGAGCGCGCAGACGCCGTGGCTGCCTTCCTCACCGACGCGGTCGGGGCCTGGGAGTCGTACTTCGCCGCGAGCAAGCCCGAGACGAAGCGTTGGGGCACACGCGAAGTCCAGCGGATGCTTACGGTGTTGCCCGACGGCGAGGTTTCGTACTATCAGGGCGAGCCGAACGGCGTCGAAGATGGCAAACATAGTGCAGCCGTCAGAGCCTTTCAGGGAGCGCAAGGCTTGACGGTCGACGGTATCGCCGGCCCGCTCACCCGCCGCGCACTCATCCGCGAGTACATGGCCCTGGATGGCACGACGTTGCCGCGCGGAACTACACTGACCACGCACGGA
>JADGRD010000070.1 GCA_017881285.1 Pseudomonadota bacterium
GCGGCACGCTGGGAAGCGATGCGGCGACGCGAAAGGGCGCACCGAAATTCCTACGCGCACAAGTTAGTCTTCTGCCTTGCGGAAGGCAGCGCCAACCCGAGGGACGGGGCGCGGTCAGCGCGAGGTGGGCGCGACGGCGCCCCGGCCGAGGATACGGCGCCGGAGCTCGTCGACCTGCTCGGGTGGCCCGGAGAAGGTCTCGGCGGGGAAGGTCCGCTCGGCGACCATGTGGCGGTAGATCGCGTCCGCCTCTCCCCGATCCAGCGCCAGCCCCGAGATGTATTCCAGCTTCAGGCTGAAGTCCCGGTTGATGGGCGCCCCCGCGAGCCAGCGCGCCATGTCCTTGCCGCTCGCGCCGTAGGCGGAAAGGAGATCGATGGCCGAGGTGATGCGCACCTGCTTGAACGAATCGAACATGCGCGGGGTGGCGGACATCCGCTGCTCGGTCACCGGGATGTCGATGCGCAGCGGCTCGAGGCCGCCGACCAGCACGACATCGAAGCCTTTCCCTCCGGTGGTGGTGTTCCACATGGTGCCGTTCGGGAAGGCGTCCATGAAGGTGCGAAGCTGAATCTTGATCGCGAGCTCGCTGGTTTCGTAAAGCGGCACCCACTGCGTCGCGATGCCGCCCGGCTTGAGGCGCGACTTCACGATGGCGTAGTACTCGCGCGAGAACAGGATCGAGTTGCCGCGCACCCAGGGGTGAATCGGGTCCGAGGTGATGATGTCGAACTTCTCGCGCGTGGTGGCGAGAAAGTGCCGGGCGTCATCGAACACGAGCTGGACGCGGGGATCGGAGAGCACCCCGTAGTTCTCGGTCGAAAAGAGCTTGGCCGCGCCGACGACGCGCGGCTCGATCTCACAGATCACGATGCGCTTCACCTCGGGGTAGAGGGTCAAGGTGCCCGCGGTGATACCGGCGCCCATGCCCACGACCAGCACCGATTCGGGCTTGGGGTGAGGGATGGCAGAGAGGTGGCCGATGAGACGCTCGGTCCGGAGGTCGTTGGGGTTGTTGGAGGCCTCCACGCGGCCCGAGACGTGGAAGTTGCGGTATCCGTCGGGGGCGATGTGGACCGCCACCGTGGAAGCGGCGCCCTCGCTCACGTACGGGTACTGGTCGCCGGGCTCCACCCAGCCGATGTAGCGACCGTGGGCCAGGAACACGTGCGAGAGGCCGGGGAGAAACGCCGCCACGGCGAGGCTCACCGCCAGGACCGGCACCGGCGACGGAAGCCGGAGGGGCCGCGAGCCAGCGGTGCCGCCCGGGCGCACGCGGCGCCGCGCGGCCGAGAACAGCAATGCCGCCGAGACGCCGGCACCGATGGCGAGGACTTGCGCGGCCCAACGCGTTCCCTGTTGCGGGATGGCCCAGAAGCTGATGCCGAGCGAGCCCACGATCGCGCCGACGGTGTTCGCGGCGTAGACGTTGCCGCTCGACCGCGCGGTATCGGCGTGACCGGCGCCAGCCGCCGCCAGCGCGAAGGGGAAGCTCATGCCCCACAGCACCGCCGACGGCAGGATCACGTCGATGGCGCGCATCACGTGCAGCCAGTGCCGTGCGGCCACCGGAACCCAGGCGCGGGACTGCGGCGACGAAAACGGCAGGACTCGGGCCAACACCAGACTTCCGAGGAACAGCGACGGAACCAGCAAGAGCTGCGACCAGGCGAGACCGCGAAGCGCGTTGTGGCCGCGGCGCAAGAGGTAGGCCGCCAGCGCGCTGCCGATGCCGAGGCCGGCGAGGAACACGGCCAAGATGATCGCGAACACATAGACCGTCGCACCGAACAGCAACGTGAGGAGGCGGGTCCAGACGACCTGGGCGCCGAGCGCCGTGAAGCCCGAGAGCGCCGTACCTGCGTATACGAAACGCAGCAGTTCGGGGGCGGTTCGCGTGACCGGGGAGATGGCGGCGGAGGCCAAGCGGCCTGCCGTGCCGTCCATGTGACGCGGGATCGTGGCCCCCAGGCGAAATGCGTACGCCCCCACCAGGGCGTTCAGGCCGGCGGCAACGAACGTCGCGACCCAGACATCCCACACCGCGAGCAAGTAGAAGGCCGCGAGGAGGCTCCCCAGGACGGCGCCGATGGTGTTCGCGGCGTAGAGGCCGGCGAGCCGGGACATGCCCCGCCGGCCCGTAGAGTACCGGCGCGCGATGGCGGGCAGCGTCGCGCCCATGAACGCCGTCGGCGGCAGGAGCAGAACGGCCGCGATCACCGCGCGTAGCGCGATGCCGAGAGCGCCGTAGCCAAAGAGGCCCACGTACAGGAACCGCACCGCTGGCAAGACGAGGGGCATGAGCAGGCCGAAGACCCCGATGCCGAGCTCGAGCAGGGCGTAGATGCGTAGCGGGTGATGGTGGTCGCGGACGTAGCGGGCGAACAGCAGGCTGCCGAGAAACATCCCACCCATGAAGCTCGCCAGCACGATTCCGACCGACAGCGCCGACGCGCCGAGGACCAGCCGCAACAGGTGCAGCCACACGACCTCGTAGATCAGCGCCGCGCAGCCACTCGCGACGAACATGAGCCGCAAGACGCCCTCGTGGGAGCGCGCGACCGAAGGCCCCGGGTCGGACGGACTGGCGGCCTCGGCGGAGGGCCCCTCGGCCGACGACGGCGGCGCTTCTCCCGGGACGCTCGGCGCGGGCGACCGGGCCCACAACATGCCACCCACGCCGAACGCGGCCAGGACCACGGCGAGAAAGAGCAGGAACCGGCTGGCGCCGGGCTCCTCGGGCAGCGTGGTCTTCTCGGGAATCACTCGAGATGCCTCCGCCAAGGGGGCATCGACCGCTTTCATCGCTGGCGGGAACGGGTCAGGAAGCCGGCAATAGGCCGCGAGCTCCGAGATCGAGAACCGCCCGTCTCCGCTCGCTTCGCTGATGCGGAGATAGCGTAGGGGGGTGGCGGTGATGCGAATCGCCCGGTCGCGCAACCCGTCACCGCGCGCCGTCGCGTCTTCGACGGTGGTAAGCGTTCGAAAGCTGCCGGGCGTGCCCTCGGTCGAGCCGAGCATCCGATAGGTATCGTTGGCATCGGCCTGGACGTAGAGAGCGCTCACGGTGCGCCTGCGCCCGAGGTCGTAGGTGAGCGACGCGGACGCGCTAGAGAAAGTCACTGCCAAGGGCGCGTCCCATTGCGTGCCCTCTGCTCCGATGGCCCCGTCGGTGACGACCGCGACGTTGCCCGAGATCTCCTGCTGCTCGGCGGGCGCCCTGCCCGCGAGCAGGTTGTCGGGGCCGCAGTCCGTTTGGGTGCCAGGATCTGCCGGTGCCGCCACCGCGGCGCCTGCCAGCGCCAGGAGGAGGGTGAGGGGGACGACACCGATGGACAAAGTGCGCCGGGGCTGCATGGTCCTGTGACTGCGATACCACGAGACGGCAATGCCAGGGAAGCATGGCTTGCGGGCTGGCGCGTGCTAGCGTCCGTGGCGCATGAAGAGCAACCGTCTCGAGGCCTTCAGCGATGGCGTGCTCGCCATCATCATCACCATCATGGTGCTCGAGCTGAAGGTGCCGCATGGCACGGACCTGGCCGTGCTAGAGCCCCTGTTGCCGGTCTTCGGCAGCTACGTGCTCAGCTTCCTTTACGTTGGGATCTACTGGAGCAACCACCACCACTTGCTCCATTCCGTCCGCCAGGTCAGCGGCGGAATCCTGTGGGCCAACTTGCACCTCCTGTTCTGGCTCTCCTTGTTCCCATTCACCACCGGTTGGATGGGCGAGAACCACCTGGCTGCCACCCCCACGGCGCTCTACGGTTTCGTCCTGTTCATGGCCGCCATCGCCTACTACATCCTCCAGCGCGCCATCATCACCCGACAGGGCCCCGGCTCGCTGCTGGCCGCCGCCCTCGGCCGCGACCTCAAGGGCAAGCTGTCGCCCGTGTCCTACCTGGCCGCCATCGGGTTGGCGTTCGTCAGCGTGTGGATCGCGAACGCCATCTACCTCGGCGTGGCCCTGTCGTGGCTCGTGCCCGACCGCCGCATCGAGCGCGCCTTGACCGGCAAAGGTGAAGCGGAGTAGTTCGTAGGGGCGGTTCACGAACCGCCCATCACGAACCTCTACGGGCCGGCGTAGTACCAGCGTTCGACGCTGTTGTTGTCAGTCGCGGCACGAATCTTGCCCAACCAACCCGGCATGATGCCCAACACGAAGAAAACCGCACGGATTCCCGCCATCCCTGTCCTTGGGGCATCAGTTTTTCTGATGGTCACCGCCTGTTCGTCGCCATTGCCGAGCCCGTCCCTGACCGAGCCGACCGGTGACCGCATAACGGTTCCACCGGCCTGCCAAGTCCCGGAGGAAGGACAACGACCGTACTCGGTCACGTTCCGCCTTCACAATGGCGGCAACTCGCCGGTGTTCCTGCGAACGTATTGCCTGCCACCATTCGAGGTGTCGAGTTGCGCGTCCGGATACACGGATCAGCTTGCGAACCTGGATTTCTGCCCGTGCATTTGCGGCTCGAGCTGCCCGATGTGCGGAGCCTGCCTTCCCGCCGATGGCGAATCGCTCGATCCCGGGGCGACGAAGGAATGGCCATGGGCTGCAACGGTTCTCGTGGACACCGATGTGAGCAAAGGCACGGGCTGCAAGTCGCGAAGCGATCTCCCGGCCGGGCTCTATCGCTTCAGCATCACCCTGTTCGCCAGCGCCGCGGACGCTACCGCGCAAGCGCCCGTCCTGCGCAATGCCGCCGCGGATTTTCAACTGCCAGCCGCGGACGACGTGGTTGACATCGAGACCGACTGAATTCACGGCCCCGCCGAACGGTCCCGTTGCCGTCTCCGCAGCCGTAGTCGCGGCTCGACTTCCAAGCAGCGCGCGGAGAGCTCGTTCCAGCCGGCCCGCCAAAGAACACCTCGCCTTCGCGCTCGATGATCGCGAGAACCTCCGGCTTGGCCCCTTCGAGCGGAACCAGATCCACGTGACGGTCAGCAACAACAGCCTCGCGAACGTGCGCTTCGGCAAGCGCGTTGAACGACCTAGGGACGGCCTCTTCTGCGGGTGGCCAACAGGGCTGCCAACGCCATGAGCGCCCAGGCGCCAAGTGTGCTCGACGGTTGCGCGAGGCCGCACGCGCAGCCGCCACTGCCGCCAGTGCCAGTACTGCCGCCAGCACCGCTCGATCCACCGGTGGCAGCGCCGGCGCTTCCGGCCCATCCACTCGCGCCGCTCGCGCCTCCGTCGCCCGGAACCACCGTGGCCTCGTGCCACTCGTAAGCGCCCAGATCGACACCCTTGCCCTGGGGGCGCGCGATGCGATCGGCGTCGAGCGCCGGAGCCTGGTCCGCGCTGCCAGTGTCGACCGCGGGCGCGTTGGGCAACAGGTGGAGGTCGAACGCGGCGGGGTTGACGAAGAACGTGGCGAGGGTCGCGGCGGCGAGCGTGGTGTTGTGATCGTTGGTGATGTTGGTGCCGCTGATGTCGTAGTCGGTCGCGAGGTTGTTCCGTACGATGACGTTCTGGCTGGCCGTGCCGTTCTTGTGCGGCGTGACCATGATCCACGGCGGCCCAGGCTGCGTGTTGTCGACGTCGATGACCGTGTTGTTGACGATGCGCGAGTTCGTCATCCCGTAGAAGCTGATGCCGTGCCAGTGATCGGTGATGACGACGTTGTTCTCCACGACCCATCCGTCGAACATGCCGTCGAAGCACCCGATGCCCTGCATCGCATTGGGCAGCTTCTGGTTGGGGTCCTCGCGGTTGATGAAGACGTTACCACGCAGCACGATTCCTTTGACGACACCGCTGCCCGGACCGTCGGCGCCGGTCGACCAGCTCTGGAAGCCGTCGTCGTGGTTGTCGTCGCCGTCGTCACCGCTGACGTATACGTTCTTCACCAGGTTGTATTGGAAGACGCCGTTGTCGCCCAGGCCGCGCAGGCCGTCCGCCGAGAAGTTCACGATGCGGTTACCGTCGATGAGCGCATCCGTTCCGTCAACGCTGATGCCGAAGCGCACGTTCGCGAGGCTGTTGTTGCTGACCGTCACGTTCTTGCCGCGGACGAAGATGCCGCTGCTCGCGGCGTTGATCCACTCGGTAGCGCCCCAAGCCGATATGTCGTTGACGCTGAAAAGGTCACAATCCTTCACCGTGACGCGTGCACTGGAGGTATCGACGAGCACCATGTCGCCGACGGTGGGTGTCGGCGCATACGACGGGCTGATCGACATGCCGGCGAGAACCCAGCCTTGCGTGGCGTTGAAGGTGACGCGGCTGAGCGTGGGCTTTTCGCCGGCGGCCGCGGCGATGGTGATGGCCGGTGTGTAGTTGCCGCTCTTGATGGCCAAGGCCCCGTGGTATCCGGTGCGAAGCCAGACGGTATCGCCGGCCTTGATCGTGGCTCCGAACGCGCCTGCCGCGATGACCGCGTCGATCCTCTGCCACGGACTGGCCGAGCTGCCGTCGCCGGTTGGCGTGCCGGCCGCGGGATCGACGAAGAACTCCGCTGCGCGCGCGACCGAGGCCCGAAGCAACGCCGGGGCGCAGAGAACAAGCGCAAGCAAGAGCAAGGCCGGTCGTCGCATGGGTTGCCTCCTTGTTGGAATGTGCCCCGAGCCGCGAGCCCAAGTATAGCGCGCGTCTTAGGAGGTGGGGGCACTCAGTCCACGCGCATCTGCGTGACGGGCGTGGAGCTCGACGGCTTGCTCAACTTCTACTACCGAGAAGCGGCGTGAACGGGCTTGATGGTTTTGGGGCACCGGACATGATCAGGCTCGCACATTCAGGGCCGGGGTGCCCCACCGGGCCATTACTGGTCCATCATCTTGCGCTGGACCTTCCACTTCGAGTCCGTGCACGCCTTGCAGCTCGCACCATAGAACCAGCCCCGGTTCGCGGTATCGTTCATCAGGTGAACTCGCATCCATCCGGTTGTGGCGACCATGACGGGGTCCTTGATGGATCCAATCCAGCTGCCGTGGGTTGTCCCTGCCATTTCTGCCATCATCACGGGCACGGTGTTGATGGAGTCGAACGCGCTCTGGACGCTGCTGCACGGAACCATGGTGTCCGCACCGCCACAGATGAGGATCGCGGGACCATGCATGGTGATGTTGGCTCGCGAGCCACAGATGGGCGCCGTCGCCACAACGCGGGGGTCGCCGCCGGCCATGGTCGTGGCCGCGCCACCCTGGGAGTGCCCGGTCGCCCCGATCTTCGATACGTCCAGGCTGTGGTAAAGCCCGAACTCGTTCTTCGCGTCATCGTTCTGCTGGACCATCCAGTCCACACCGGCAATTGGCGGGATCGGGGTCCCCGCCGCCGTCTGGGAGCTGAGCGAGGCGACCACGACGAATCCATGCGAGGCGAGCTGTTTGATCAGCACCTCATAGGTCGGCGGTTGGTCGCCGGTCCCATTGGACCAGGTGACGACGGGGTGACAGTAACCCTGGCCCAGGGGATCCGGCAGGTACAAGTTGAAGTGCGGTTTCTGGTTGTTCCATTTCGCGTCCGGATTCCCGTTCTCAGGCCCGATATCTTTCTTCACCACCACCTTGAACGGCCCTGCCATCGTTGGATCCACGGTACCAAAAGTCTTGGTGGGCACGCAGCTGCCTGTCAGACCGCCGTCCGGCTGACTGCCGCCCCCGGTGGAGCCTCCCGTCTGTCCACTTCCGCCCGTCCCGCGTCCGGCTTGACCGCCGCTGCCAACTTGACCGCCCGTCGCGGTGGAGCCTCCCGTCTGTCCACTTCCGCCCGTCCCGCGTCCGGCTTGACCGCCGCTGCCAACTTGACCGCCCGTCCCGGTGGAGCCTCCCGTCTGTCCACTTCCGCCCGTCCCGGTGGAGCCTCCCGTCTGCCCACTTCCGCCCGTCCCGCGTCCGGCTTGACCGCCGGTACCGGATGAAGCGCCGCCAGTGCCGCTGCTCTGCCCACCCGACCCGCCACCTGTACCAGCGCTGGTTGTGGCGCCCCCTGCCGCGGAAGAACCTCCGGATCCCACGGCGCTGTCGCGTCCGCCGCCAGTGCCACCTGAAGGGACACCGTCACCACTATTTCCACAGCCCAGAGCTCCTAGAAGAAGGGGAAGGGCGACCCTACGGGCTTGTCTCATGCGCATGCGAACCTCCACGAAAAAACCATCGTGCCGAGCAGTGGCGCGGGCGTTCGAATTCCGTCTCGCCAATCTCACCGTGAGGCCGCTTCCTCGGCGATGCCTTTCCGGACGGCAAACAGAGAGCTTGGAGGTCACAAGACGTGTCCGCAAATGGACCCGTCGTGTACATTCTAAGGGGAGGGCGCTCCTTCTGGCTACGCTCCGGAACGCCCCTTCGATGTACCTATGCCTTCCCCTTCCTTTGTCCCTCGCCTATGTCGGATCTTTCACCGCGTAGGTCGTAATGTCTACACTACCTCCTGCCAGGCCGTTCGAGGTAGCGGAAATCTTGGTGGTACCGACGTTCTCGCTTGACCGGATGACGACAGCCGCCTTTCCCGCTACCGCCTTGATCGTTGTCGGTCCAAACATGGTACAGGAACTTCCAGATAGAGACAAGGTAACGGACGCCGTTGAGTTTATGCATCTGCCCTGGCTGTCTCTGATCGCGACAATAATGCGTGATATATCAGTCCCGTCCGCCCGCAGATAAGTCAGGTCCGGCTCAAGGCTCACTTTCGTCGCCGTACCCTGTACCGGATTATCAGCATCCGATTGCGACAGCACAGCCTCGCGGAAGGCATAATAGGGTCGTTTGGGAATGAAGTACTGGTCAACTATGCCCAGCTTCGAATCATGCAGTGTATTCCGCCCTCCCCCATCACCAAAACCCCAGTAGTCTCTGAATGTCCACAGAATCCCACCTGCATTTCGTGTATCACTCTTGAGACTCTGATACTGTGCCAAAGCATCGCTGGAGTACTTATCTTCGGCGGCCTGGTCACCTCGGGAGGCGCTGCTGAAACCAAGGTACTCAGTGCAGAGGGAAGGAACATTCTGCGGATAACTGCTGTACTGATTCCCGTAAAAATCTATGGACTGCTGGTTATAGTCGTGGATGCCGTTGCTGGTGACGTACTTTGGAAGCATAGGGTTGATCGCGTCGGCGATCTTCTTCATGCTGGCATAGTAAGAACTGAAATCGGCATAGGGTTCATTGAAATAGCCATATCCGATGATACTTGGATGGTTGTTTCCCTGCGTGACCATCTCTTTGAAGGTCTCCGTCAGGTTGGACCAGAATGCGGTAGTGTATGTGGAATGGCTCCATCCCCATGTTGGATTTTCGACCACAAGGAGTAGCCCCATTTCATCACACGCATCATAGAAGGCCGGATCGCGCGGGAAGTGGGAGCTCCGCACCAGATTGAATCCTGCGAGTTTGATCGATTCGATCATCTTGTAATAGCGGGAGACCGGAATGGCGGCATGAACCCATGCGAAGTCCTGCGCCATATTCGCCCCGTTAATAAAGTACCGGGACCCATTGAGATGAAATCCACTGTCTGACGTCCAGCCGAGAATCCGGACGCCGAACCGGTCGATGTAGTCATCAACCGGCTTCCCATCAACGCTGACGGTTGTAACGATCTTGTAGAGATTGGGATCTTCCGGACTCCAGCGCTGCGGTGACGCTATGTCGCTGCTCATCTCGAATGTATGACTTCCATTTGCTGGTATGGTCTGCTGCGCAGTTTGCGTGGACACCTGATCGTTGTTCTTGTTGTAGATGACGTAGGTTACCGAACAGGAAGCCTCCTGCGCCTTGTCGTTATTGACGTTGGTATTCACCTTCACCGTAGCGGAGCCGGCCGAAACGGTTGGAGTACTTATTATCTGGCCCCATCGAGGTATGTACACCGGATCGGAGATATGCAGCCAGGTATTGCGATAGATGCCGCCCCAGGTGACATAATCAATCCAGCCTGCGCCGGGTGGAACATCTGCCTGAAGGCTGTTATCGACCTTGACTGCAATGACGTTTGAACCGGTTCTGTTCACCTGATTGGTACAATCGACAACGAAGCTCGTATACCCATTTGTCCCGTGCGAGCCGGCCAATGTACCGTTTACCCATACCTGGGCCGTGCTCATGGCGCCTCCGAACTCGATGAAGACTTTCTTTCCGGTCCAATCACCCGGCGGCAAGGTGAAGCTCTTTCGGTACCAGGCGGGACCCATATAGAAACCATTACTTTCCGGAGCGTCGTACGAGGGTGAATGCGGAACATTGACCTTCTCCCAGCCGGTATCGTCATAGTTCGTGTCGGCGGGATTACCGGTTCCGTTCCCCTGCAGAAAGCGCCAACCTAGGTTGAACGACTGCCGGAAATGATGCGTGAATGTCTTCGACGTAGTGAAGTTTATGTCCCAATAGTTTGGCCCCGGCTCGGTGCCTCCAGTGCCCGACGATGTGCCGCCCTGGCCCCCGCTCGGGACACCACCCGTTCCCCCTTGGCTTGCGTCCGCGCCACCAGCAGGTTGAACGCCGGCGTCACCCGCTGTGCCGCCCGTTTGGCGCGTAGTGCCACCGGTCGCTCGACCGCCAGTGGAGGCGCCGCCCGTCGAACCACCGACCCCAGTCTGACCGGCCGTATTTTGGCTCCCGCCTGTAGCCGAGATTGTGCCGCCCGTCGAACCACCGACCCCGGTCTGACCAGCCGT
>JADGRD010000071.1 GCA_017881285.1 Pseudomonadota bacterium
CTATTGCAAGACCGACGATTGTAAGGGCATCGCCAAGCACGACAAGAGCTACTGCCGGACGGAAGATTGCAAGGCCTGGGCATCCGGCGACGCCAGCTACTGCAAGACCGACGATTGCAAGGGCATCGTCAAGCACGACAAGAGCTACTGCCGCAACGACAACTGCAAGGGCATCGCCAGCGGCGACACCAACTACTGCCGCAGCGAGAACTGCAAAGGCATCGTCAAGCGCGACAAGAGCTACTGCCGGTAGCAAGAGAGAGGGCGCGGAGTGGGTATAGGCGTGTAGGGGCCGGCCAGGGTCGTCTACATGATGACCCAACACACATGCCAGCCGCCGGCTGGGCTGCCATCGTGCCTGGCCGTGGTCTGCGTTTGCTGAACGTGGAGAGCCTGTGAAGACGGAGAACAAGACCCGCACCCAGATCGTGGGCGCCGCACCGGCCGCTCAGTCGCGGAAGGTGTGGGCGGCGGCGGGTCTCCTCGTCGTGGCGGTAAGCGCAGCGTATGCGAACAGCTTCCACGGCCCGTTCATCTTCGACGACGACCCTTCGATCGTTGAGAACAAGTCCATTCGCCACCTCGGGTCCCCGCGGGTTCTGGCAGCTCCACCAGATGCAGTCACGACGACCGGACGGCCGGTGGTGAACCTCTCGCTGGCGGTCAACTACGCCATCGGCGAATTGAACGTCGAGGGCTACCATGCCGTCAACCTCGCTATCCACGTCCTGGCGGCACTGGCGCTCTTTGGTTTGATGCGGCGGACGCTGCTTTTGCCGGCGCTGTCGGCGCGGTTCGGGACAGCCTCGACGGGATTGGCCCTGGCCGTGACTCTGCTGTGGGCACTTCACCCGCTCCAGACCGAGTCGGTCACCTATATCGTCCAACGGGCCGAGGCGCTGGTCGGGCTGTTCTACCTCTTGACCCTCTACTGCGTTCTCCGGGGCGCCACCGCGGCGCGCGGCACCGCCTGGTACGCCGCCGGGGTGGGGGCCTGCGCTCTGGGAATGGCCAGCAAGGAGGTCATGGTCTCGGCGCCGCTCGTAGCATTGCTGTACGACGGGATTTTCATCGCGGGTTCTTTCAAGAAGGGCCTGCGACGGCGCTGGCGCTTGTGGGTGGCTCTGTCGGCTACTTGGGCGCTCCTGGCCCTGTTGGTCTATGCGTCCCTCGGTCGCGGCGGATCGGCTGGATTCGGCATCGGCATGACAGTCTGGCAGTACGCCCGGACGCAGTTTGGTTGCATCATCCATTACCTGCGACTGACTTTCTGGCCGAGCCCGCTGGTCCTGGACTACGGCAACGACATCGTCAGCGCTGCCGCCGAGATTGTTCCCTACGCCGTCGGTGTGCTTCTTCTTGTGGGCGCGACGGCGGTGGCGCTGGCCCTGCGGCCAAAGTTGGGGTTCCTGGGGGTGTGGTTCTTCGCGATCCTGGCGCCCACGTCTAGCATCGTGCCACTCGCGGGCCAGACGGAGGCTGAACACCGGATGTACCTGCCGCTCCTGGCAGTGGTGGTGCTGGTTGTTCTGGCGGCCTACCAGGCGGCTCTGCGACTGGGGCCGCGATCCAGGCGGACGGCAGTGGCCCTGATTCCTGTTGGCGCCGCAGCCTTGGGCTTGGGAACCTACCGGAGGAACGAGGAGTACCAGTCGAAACTGGCCATATGGGATAGTACCGTTCTCAATTGCTCGTTGAACCACCGCGCCTATAACAACCGCGGCAACGCCTACCTGGCGATGGGCCAGTATGATGCGGCCATCCGGGACTACGACAAGTCCATTAAGCTCAAGCCCTGGTATGCGAATGCCTACGACAACCGAGGCAAGGCTTACCGCGCCGAGGGCCGATACGATGAGGCGATAAGGGACTATGATAAGGCCATCAAGCTGAAACCGGCCTTCGAGGATGCCTATGAGGGGCGCATCGAGGCTTACGTGGCAAAGGGCCAGCAGGGTGTGGTCATCAAGGACCTCGATAAGGCCATCGAGCTGAACCCGAGTGATGCGAAGGCCTACAATAACCGTGGCAAGATCTACGGCGGCGAAGGCCGCTACGACGAGGCAATAAGGGACTACGAGAAGGCCATCAAGCTGAAACCGGACTTCGCAGACGCGCACAATAACCGCGGCAGCGCCTACGGGAACATGAGCCAGGTCGATGCGGCCATTGGGGAATTCGATACGGCCATCGAACTGGACCCGAACTTTGAGGAAGCCTACTACAACCGCGGCTGTGCCTACGCCGCAAAGGGTCAGATCGATGCGGCCATCAAGGATTATGACAAGGCCATCCGACTTCGGCCCAACTATCCAGAGGCCTACAACAGCCGCGGCAGAGCCTACGACGGCAAGGGCCAATTCGATGCGGCCATCAAGGACTATGGCCGTGCCATCGAGCTCCGGCCAAACTACGCGGAAGCCTTCAACAACCGCGGCGGTGCCTACGAGGCCAAGGGCCAGTTCGATGCGGCTATCAGCGACTGTGATAGTTCCATCGGGTGGCGGCCCGATCAGGCGGATGCCTACAACAACCGCGGCAATGCCTACCAGGGCAAAGGCCAGTACGATGCGGCCATCAAGGACTACGACAAGGCCATCGAGCTGAACCCGGACCTTGCGGCGGCCTACCAAAACCGCGCCATCGCCCGTGCCCAGACAAAGGACTATGACAAGGCGTGGGCCGACGTGAGAAGGTTCCGGAACCTCGGCGGAACGCCCAGCCCCAGCCTGGTCGCGGACCTTACCAAGGCGTCTGGTCGGTCAGAGTGAGGCATTTCGCGACCGTCCTGGGTCTGCCCACCGAGCCACTACCCCTGGCCCCCGCTCGAATCAGGCGGGTCGGCAGGCACCCGTCTGCCCAGACGTCCCAATGGCGGGGTAGATTGCCGCCTTCAAGTGGCGCCTTCTCTAACCCCAGCGCTTCGCCAGCCCGCCGCCAGGCTCGATGCGGCTCGCGCCGCCGCGCCAAAGACCCTCCGACTACCGCAGGACCCCGCTTGTTTCGCTTACGCGCAGGTCCCCTCAAGTGATGTTTGACACCGGGCCCATCGCCGGGGAGGGTTGGGCCAGGTAGGACAACGACGTGAATCTATTGATGCTCTCCGCCGCGTTGGTCGTGCTGCTGGCCCTCAACGCCTTCTTCGTGCTCGCCGAGTTCGCCATCGTCAAGGTGCGGCCCTCGCGCGTGACGCAACTCATCGCGGACGGACACGGTCGCGCCGTGCTGTTGGCGAGTATTCAGGGGCACCTCGACGAATATCTCAGCGTGTGCCAGGTCGGCATCACGCTGGCCAGCGTCGCGCTGGGCATGGTGGGCGAGAAGACCGCCGAGCTGATCATGGGCACCCACGGCGGCATCGCCCGCTACGTGGTCGCCATCGTGGTGTCGTACCTCGTCATCGCGGGCTCGCACATCCTGCTGGGCGAGCTGGTGCCCAAGTCGATCGCGATTCGCATCGCCGACCGCGCCGCCTTGCTATGCGCCCAGCCGCTGCGTGTCCTCCACGTGCTCTTCTTTCCGGCCCTGTGGGTGCTGACCGCCTTGTCGAACGCGATTCTCCGTGTGGTCGGGATGGGCCGCGCTTCGACCGACGAGCAACCCAGCGAGCAGGAGCTGCGCATCATTCTCGACCAGTCGCAGGAACGGGGCGTGATGTCCTTCCGCCGGCTGCTCTTCATGGAGAATATCTTCGACCTGGGCGAATTGAGCGTCCGGGATGCCATGCGCCAGCGGGCGCAGGTTCGTACCCTCGACGCGCGCCTGCCCTGGCCGGAAAACCTGCGCGTGATCCAGAGCGCGCACTTCACCCGCTATCCGCTGCTCACGGGTGATCCGACCGGACCATCGGGCTTCGTGCACGTCAAGGATCTGGTCATTCACAACGACTGCGCCACGCCCGACCTCCAGAAGCTGGCGCGGCCGTTGCTCGCCACGACCGAAACGACGCCGCTCGAAGCCGTCTTTGCCGAGATGCAGCGCCGCCGCATCCACGTTGCGCTGGTGACCGACCGGCGGGGACAATGGACGGGTTTGCTCACCCTCGAGGACGTGATGGAGGAACTGGTCGGCACCATCCGTGACGAGTTCGAGGACGAGGAGCCCATCCGCCTGTCCGACGCGCTCTCGCCGGAGCGGGTGCAATTCGACGTCGAGGCCGACTCGCCGATCGCGGCCGTGCGCGCGGCCCTGAAACGTGTGCCCGCCCCCGCGCTGCCGCTGCCGGTCGCGCAGATCTTGCAGGCGGTCTCGGCGCGTGAGCGTCTGGTCGGGACCTACCTCGGCCACGGCATTGGCATGCCCCACGCGCGTATCGCGGGCTTGAGCAAGCCCTTCGTCATGGTTCTGCGCTCGACCGACGGGGTGCCCTTCGAGGGAACCACGGAGAAGGGCCAGCTGCTCTTCCTGCTGCTCACCCCGGCCGGGCAAGCGCGCGTGCACCAGCGTTTGCAGGGCATCATCGCCACGCTCTTGCACGAGAGCGGATTCGTCAAAGAGCGCCTGCTCACCGCGACGAGCGCCGAGGAAGTGCTGGAGGTCATTCGCACCGGCGAGCAGGCCGTCCTCGACTGAGCCGGCCGACCGACGGCGCCGGCGAGCGCCACGCTCCAGTCGCTTTCCGGACTGCATATGGCTGCCTCATGCCCACCGATTCTCCTTCGCGGCCACCGTCACTGATACGTCCTCGGCCAGGGATCGGGTTTGGGCGAGGAACAGGTGAGCGTGCTGGCTCAGTTGTAGGTGGCGGAGAAGAGAATGGAGATCCCGGTCGCGGTCATGCGTCCGTCGTAGTTCTTCAGCTTCATGGACGCGAAGTGGAGCATGGTGGCCGCGCCCAGGCCCCAGTTGCTCGACACCCACCACTCCTTGCCGGCCATGAAGCTCGCGCCAAAGCCCGTGTCGGTGAGGTTGGCGTTGTCATTCGAGCTGCTCGAATTGTCGTTGGCGGTGACTTGCGAAAACTGCATGGAGCCCGAGAGGTAGAAGTTCAAGGGTTCGATGTAGTAGGCGAGGCCGGGTCCGAATCCGATCAGGTCCACGCTGGTGGAGGTCGCCGTCTGCGTCGTGCCGCCGGATTTCACCGTCGGGTCTTGGGCCGAGGTCGCCGCGATCTCGCCGAAGATGACCAGGTTGCGCGCCACGGCCGCGCCGAAGGCGAGGTCCATGCCGAGGCCGATGCCGGAGATGGTCCTGGTTTGGCCCAGGGCTGAGTCGCTGGTATGCAGGTAGCCGAGCCCCATGCAAAGCCGCATGTAGAAACCGTCGTGCTCGTGGTAGCCGGGCGGCGGCCCGGCGGGCGGCGGATAGTATGCGGCACCCGGCGCGTACCCAGGGGGTGGGTAGTAGCCGGGCGGCGGGTAGTAGCCCGGCGGCGGAGAGTAGGGTGCGGGAGGAGGATAGCCGGGCGGATATGCGTAGCCGGGCGGCGGGGTTGGGGCGGGCGCCGATGACGGCGCGGCGGTATCCGGGGCCGTTGTCGCGGCCGCCGGGGAACCGGCGGCCGGCGGCGCACCGGCGGGTTGCACTTGTGCGAAGGCGGGAGTCGGACCGAGCCAGAGCAGCAGCAAGGCGGCCGGGAATGGGGCGAGGCGGGGCGATCGCGCGAGCACGTGCATGACGATTCCTCCTGGTGACGAGGGCCACCCATCCTACTACGACGGGGGCCGTCCGCGGCATCCGGCCGTGTCCGGGCAAGCAAAAGGGCGTGCCGGCTTGCGCCAACACGCCCTTCGGCGATTCGAATGGGATCGTCTAGTCGGTGTAGAAGAAGAGCGAGCCCATGTAGGCGAGGGTGTTGACCGAGAGGCCAAAGGTGTAGGCGTCCCCGGTCTTGTTGTAGGAGATGAACTGATCGTGCATCGCGATTCCCATCGAGAACCAGCGTGTGAAGAAATGCTCAACGCCAAGCTCGATGGGAATATTGATGCCGATGGTGGTGTCGGTACCCGAAACGATATTCTTGCTCAGATTGATGCCGAGGCCAACGCCCGCGGCCAAGCGGGTGGATGCTCCCTTGAGCAATACGAACGAGGCCAAGACTTCAGGGTTGAACTGCCAGGCCATCGGGCCGGCATCGGCAGGGGGAACCTTGGTCTTGGTCATCGAGAAGGTCAGCCTGGGCACGATGGCCATGGCATCGCTCATCCAGTACTTGATCATGATGGTGTTGTCGGTCGTTACCAAGGAGGTGGTGGCTGCCCCTGCACCCACGCCCACGCCGAAGCCCACGGAGCCGGTCATGTCGTCAGCCGGCCGGGGCATTACGACCGGAGCCATCGGCACGACTGCGACTTCTGTACCTGGGGCTGGCGCGGGCACCATCATGGTGGCCGGGCCTGACGCCGGGGCATACATGGGGGCTGGGGCGGGGGCCTGAGCAAAGGCAGGCAGTGCCGCACCGAGAATGGATGCGATAGCGGTGGTTGAGATGAGGGCGATTCTCGTTCTCGTCATGGTCGTCTTCCTTCTTTCAGTTGATGAGTTGGGTCTACGACTGTCGAAACTGCGTCCGCGTGTCCCACATAGACACACATAGGGGTGTTCTAGCCCGATTCCGGGTAACTGTCACGTTTCCACAATAACGCGTCAGGCTACGCAGTGACGCGGCTAGACCACGAAGTTCGAAAAATACCCGAGGGTCTTCGCCCGGCCGCGAACCTGATCCGCGACTTCGAGCAGCTCGGCCGTCGAATCCCAGCGGCCGGTGAGGAACTGCTGGCGTACCCCATCGGGGATGTCGAAAGCATAGGTCTTGCCACCGAGGGTGATCGACTTGTCCTGCAGGCTGACGCGGATCACTACCCTCGGTTCGGATTCGACCGCGGCCAGGAGCGACTTGGCCACGTCCGGCGCGACCCGGCAGCAGGGCACGCCGATGGCCGCGCAGTTGCCGTAGAAGATCTCCGCGAAGGTCTCGCCCACGATGATGCGGACCCCCCAGCGCATGATGGCCTGGGGCGCGTGCTCACGCGATGAGCCGCAGCCGAAGTTCTGGTTGACCAGCAGGACCTGGGCGCCCTGGTAGGCGGGATTGTCGAAGGGGTGGACCTGGCCGCTCGCTTTGAGCTGGGCGCGGTCGTCCTCGAAAGCGTGCTCGCCCAGGCCGTCGAAGACGACGGTGCGCAGGTAGCGCGCGGGGATGATGCGGTCGGTGTCGATGTCGTTGCCGCGCACGGGGACTGCGCATCCGGCAAACAGGTTCCTCTTTGCATCTTCCATGTGAATTCCCTTTTTCCTAACCAATCCCAAAGACCTTGCGGGCGTCGGCGACCTGGCCGGTGACGGCGGCGGCCGCGACCATGAGCGGGCTCATGAGCAGGGTGCGGCCTTGCGGCGATCCCTGGCGGCCCTTGAAGTTGCGGTTGGACGACGAGGCGCAGATTTCCCGTCCCTTGAGCTTGTCCGGGTTCATGGCCAGGCACATCGAGCAGCCGGCCTCACGGAACTGGAAGCCGGCGTCGGCGAACACCTTGTCCCAGCCGCGCGCCAGCATGTCGTTGCGCACCTGCTCGGAGCCCGGCACGACCAGGGCGCGCACGCCGGGCTGCACCTTGTGCTTGCCACCCTTGAGCACGTTGACGACCTCCTCGACATCCGACAGGCGGCCGTTGGTGCACGAGCCGATGAAGGCCACGTCGATCTTGGTGCCCGCGATGGGCTGGCCGGGCGCGAAGTCCATATAGGCGTAGGCCTCGCGCACGGAATCGCGCTCGTCCGCCGCGAAGGCGTCGACCGCTGGGATGGCGCCGTCGATGGCCACCGACTGCGCGGGCGTGATGCCCCAGGTCACCACGGGAGGGATGTCCTCGGCCTTGAGGCGAACCACGTCGTCGTACTTGGCGCCAGGATCGCTCTTGACGCTGTCCCAGTAGGCCACGGCGCGCTGCCAGGCGGCGCCCTTGGGCGCGTACTCGCGACCCTTGAGATAGTCGTAGGTCGTCTGGTCGGGATTGACGTACCCGCAGCGCGCGCCGCCCTCGATGCTCATGTTACAGACGGTCATGCGCTCGTCCATGGTGAAGCGATCGAAGAGGTCGCCGCCGTACTCGTAGGCGAAGCCCACGCCGCCATTCACGCCCAGGCGCTGGATGATGGAGAGGATCACGTCCTTGGCATAGACGCCCGGCCGCAGCTTGCCGTTGACCTCGATGCGGCGAACTTTCAGCTTTTCCATGGCCAGGGTCCCGGTGGCCAGCACGTCGCGGATCTGCGAGGTACCGATGCCGAAGGCCAGTGCGCCGAAGGCGCCATGGGTGGCGGTGTGCGAATCGCCGCAGCAGATGGTCATGCCCGGCTGGGTGAGGCCGCGCTCGGGTCCGATGATGTGGACGACGCCGTTCTCGTTGGCGGCCGGCGAGAAGAAGCGGATGCCGAAGTCCTGCACGCTCTTCTCCAGGCTTTGCAGCATCTCCTCCGCGATCGCATCCTGGTAGGGGCGCAGCTTGCTGTGCGTGGGCACGATATGGTCCACGGTGGCGAAGGTGCGCTCGGGAAACATCACCTTGAGCTTGCGCTCGCGGATCATGGCGAAGGCCTGCGGCGAGGTCACCTCGTGCAGGAGGTGCAGGCCCATGAGCAACTGCGTCTGCCCCGTGGGCAACTGGCGGACGACGTGTTTGTCGAAGACCTTTTCGTAGAGGGTTTGGGCCATGGTTACCGATCCTTCTCCTTGCTGCCGTAGTGTTCTAGCCGGTTGCAAAGTTGATTGCCAAAGCTGACGAAATTCCGCATCTGGTCGCCATCCAGGGTGAGCCAAATCTCCTCGATGGCCATCTCGCGCTCGTCGCGCAGGGTGCGGAGGACGTGCTGGCCCTTGGCGGTTAGGACATAGGCGCGCTGGCGGCCGTCGGACTTGGACAGGCCGACGCTGACGAGGCTCTTGTCGAGAAGCTGGCGTAAGGTTTTCGAGACCGCGGCGGCCGAGCTCGAGCGGGTCCTCGCGAACATGCTCGGCATGAAGTGCCGCGTGGCGATTTCCTCGAGCACCCCCCACTGCCCCTCGGAAAGGCCGACCGAGAGGGCGAGTTGCTGCCGCCGGCGGGCGAAGGCCTCGGTCATGCGGCGTAGGCAAGCGATGGCCGCGTGGACCTGGGTGGCGGCTGGGGGTTTGCCTACCATGGGCTAATAGTTAACTACGGTTAACTAAAAGTCAAGGCTGCCATTTCCCGCCTCGCCCCGCTCGCGGGGAGAGGCAGCCGAGCGGAGCTCGGCGGTGAGGGGCTCCCCTCGCCCGGCCGGCGGCCCCCTCACCCGCCGTGCTACGCACGTCGGCCTCTCCCCCGCTGCGCGGGGGCGAGGCGAGAAGTGGGGCAGCCGAGCGGAGCTCGGCGGTGAGGGGCCCGCGAAGGCTACAGCGCCCGCGCGGCAACGCGCGCCGACACGGCCGCGCCACCGTCGGCCAGCCAGGCGTCGGCGAGGTGCATTGTCGCGACCACGGGGGGCAGGTGGCGGACGCCAGCGCGGGCGGCCAGCTCGCGGCGCTGCAAGGCGGCCGCGCCGACCAGCAGGGCGCGGGCCAGGGCCGGGGCGTCGCGCTGCTCGGCCTGCTCGAGCACGGTGCCGCGGGTCCAGCGATTGAGGCCGCCAATGGCGGGACCACACCAGATCTGGTAGTCGGCCTGGCGCCCCGGCTCGCCGAGCCGCGCCCAGCGCGACGACATGCCAAGGTACCAGCGGAAACAGAGGGCCATCTTGTATTTCTCGTCCGCGCGGGCGCGCTCGGCCTCGTCGGGCTGGCGGGCATTCCAGTAGCGCTCGGTTTCCTGCCAGACCTCGGCGAAGGGCCGCCGGAGGATCTGCGTTTCCACCTTCTTGCGCTCGGGCGCGGGAACGGCGTCGAACGAGGGATAGGTCTTGTAGAGCTCGTACAGCCGCTGCGCGCGCTGCGGATACATGGTGCCGCGCTTGAGCACCTGCACGCGGCCGCCCATCTCGAACATGTCGGACGCCGGGCACATGGCCACGTCGGCCATGCTGGCCTCGGCGAGCATCTGGCGCACGATCCCGGCGGTACCCGACTGGCAGCAAGCCTGATTGATCGAGCCGGTGACGAGGTAGTCGGCACCCGTGGCGAAGGCCGCGTGCACGGAGAGTGGCTCGCCGATGCCGCCCGCGGCGCCCAGGCGGATTTCGAGGCCGCGTTCCGCGTAGCCGTGGCGTTCGAGGGCCTGCTCGCGCTCGTGCAGCATCATGGGCAAGAGCACCGAAAGCGGCCGGCGATCGGTGTGGCCGCCGCTGTCGGCCTCGCAGGTGATGTCGTTGGCCATCGGGATCTCGGCGGCAAGTGCGGCCTCGGTCGCGGTGAGCTTTCCCGCCGAGACGAGCTCGGCCAGAAGTTGCGCGGGCGGCGGGGCGAGAAACTGCGTGGCCACCTCGGGCCGGCTGACCTTGGCGAAAACGTGGTGGGGCACGACGATGCGGCCGTCGCCGGCGCGATGAATTCCCTTCACCCGGTAGTGGACGAGCGGCGCCGTCATGGATACGAAAGCCGCGGCCTCCACGCGGGTCACCGCGAGAGACATCAGCAGCTCGACCGTGGCCCATTCGAGCTTCTCGTCGTAGTAGTTGTGCAAGAGGTTGACGCCATGGGATTCGCCGCCCGGCAGGCGCG
>JADGRD010000642.1 GCA_017881285.1 Pseudomonadota bacterium
GAAGAGACGCGCGCGCGCCGCCTGGCCCATCTCCTCGAGCGTTCGGCAAGCGGAACCCGAATCGATCTACTGAACCCGAATCGGAGATGTCGGAAGCCCGCGGCTTGCCGCCTGGCGGGCCCACCACCAGTTGCACCGTCCCCTGGGTCGTGAACTGGATAGTCGCGAGCTTGCCGCCGCTCTCGTCGAAAGCGAAGGCATCGTGCAGCATGCCCTCGCTGGCGGTGACCTTGCCGGACGGTTTGAGCTGCTTGGGCGCGGCGTGCGCGGACACCGCCGCGAAAAGAGCCAACCCGGGAACCACGAACCACATCGAGGTGCGCGCCATGGGGGCATCTTAAGGCCCCGCCACGAAACTTCGTCAACCCCTTCGTAGGCCGAGAGCGGGTCGGGGCTGGGGTTCGCCGGCCGGCGCGGCTACAATGGGGGCAGTGCACGCGACTTTCCTCCTGGCGCTCGCGCAAGCGGCCTTGGTCACCGTGGTCCCCGGGCCCGACGACGGCTGCCCTTCCTCCGCGCAGGTCCAGACCGCGCTCGAAATCCATGCTCCCCGGCTGATCGCCCCCCGCCCGGACGACGACCCCGCAAGCCTGCTCGCGCTGACCCTGTCCCCCGCCTCGCCGACCCGGGAGATGAGTTTGTCCCTACTCGACAGCAAGGGCCGCGTGCGACTGTACCGGACCCTGCCCGCGCCACCCGGGGACAAGGCGCGCGATTGCGCCGCGCTCGCCGACACCGTTGCCTTCATCGTCGACCGCTACTTCGCCGAGGTCGAGCTGCCCGCGCTGCCGGAGAAGAAGCCGGCCCCGTTACCGCCTCCGCCCACACCGCCACCGCCACCCCCGCCGCCGCCAGCGACGCCTCCGACACCGCCAGCCCCCAACAAAACGCCCAAACCCATCGCCGGGTCACCCTCCTTCACCTTGTCGGGCATCGTGGGAAGGCGCACGCCCGGTGGCCCGGAGGATCTCGGAGGCTTCGAGTTCAAGGCGGCGTTGGGCGCGAAGCTCGCAAGCCTGGGGGACCACGGCTGGCCGCTGTGGGCCGAGCTCTCGGGGGGTATCATCGGTTGGGCGAACCATGGTTGGAGCTACGCTGACCGCCCCTACAGCACCCCTGGCAGCGCGACCACGGTCCGCTCCGGCGGAGACCTGGCTCTGCTCCTCGGTCGGCCCACTTGGCACGGCAAGCTGTACGCCGGTCCCCTGGTCGAGGTCGAAGTCGTCCGGCTAGACGTCAACTACGACGACGGCCGTACCCAGCACGGAATTTACACTGGCCTGGCAAGCGGTTTGCGGGCCGGGTACCAATATCATTGGAAGGAGCACTTCTTTGCCAGGGCCGACCTCACCGGCTGTATTGCGGCTGTGCGTCAAAGGATTGCGACGCATGGCGATCCCGACCATCCAATCTTCGCGGCACCGCCGGGGTACGCCACATTCTCCCTCGGAATTGGAATCTGGTTCTGATGTGCAATGATGATGACAAGGCCGAGGCGGCTCTAACCGGACAGAAGGCAACCATGGGTGGAAAGCAGGTCAGCAAGACGCCATCACCGACCCACGCAGGCCAGGCCGACGCGGAGCTGGTGAGGGCGGCCAGGTCTGGGGACATGGATGCCTGGCGCGGCCTTTACGACCGGTATGCGCCCCTCGTGCATCGCTTTTCCGCCGCCCTCGGCATTCCCCACGACGAACGGGAAGACGCGACCCAGGACATCTTCATCGCGGTCTACCGAAGCCTGCGGCACTTCCGCGGGGAGGCTCAGCTTTCCACTTGGATCTATCGTATTGCTGCGCGTCACGCAATCCGGCTGGGCCGCCGGCGGCGAAGCAGGGAATTGATGCGACTCACGATGTTGAAAGAGAAACCGCCCATTACCATCGATCCCTCCGAGCGCTCGACGCACGTGGCGACGCTGGATCGGATGCTGGCCAAGCTTCCGCCCAAGAAAAGAACGGTTCTGGTACTGTTCGAGATCGAAGGGCTTTCGGCCAAAGAGATTTCTGACGTCGTTGGTTGCCCCGAAAACACCGTCTGGTCGCGACTGCATCATGCGCGGGCCGAGATGGTCAAGGCGGCGAGGAGGATGGTGTCATGAAATGGCTCGAGACACCGCGAGACGAGAGTGAGCGTCTGTTGCGCGAGGGTTTGGACCAGGCCACACAGCGGCTGGGGGATGAGATCACCCACCGCCGTGTATGGGCCAAGGTTGCCGAGGAGATCGAGCAGCCGCAGCCCCGAGCTTGGGGCCGCTATGCGTTCGCCAGCGCCGCCGTGGTACTCCTGATCGGAGTCGGCGTGGTTGGCCTGCCGAAGCTCCTGCGCTCCCATGGACCGCAAGGTAAGTCCGCCGCTGTTACGACAAATTCCGCGGCGCCTCCGACGGTCGCCCGCGAAACCGCCGGCGCCAAGGTGGCGGCGGCCACCCCGGTGGACGTGACCGCGCTGCTCGAATCGGAGCGCGTGCCCGGCCATGTGGTGCGCACGCGCGCTGGCGAGCACGCTCGCGTCGCGCTCGGTGGCGGAGCGGAAGCCGAAATGGCCGAAGACTCGGCCATCACTTGGGACAACCAGCACCGCCCATCGATCGAACAGGGCAGCGCGCAGCTCACGGTTCCCCACCAACCGCCGGGTTGGCGTTTCTCGGTCACGGCCGGCCCCTATGTCGTGACCGTGGTCGGCACGCGCTTCGAGGTGCACATCGCGGCCAACACGGTCGCCGTCGAGGTCAACGAAGGCGTGGTCGAGGTCTGGCGCGGCTCGCGCTCGACGCGACTGGTGGCCGGCGACTCCTGGAATGGCCCGCTCTATCCGGACGAGGCGCCGCCGCCCGCCGAGAAGCCGCAGTCCATCGCGCCGCCGCCCGTGAAGGCGGCCGGCCCCACGAATCGCGGCCTGCAGGCCGCCGAGGCCGCGTTGCAGGCAGGCGACACCGGCAAGGCCATCGAGCTCCTCACGCGCACCGCCGCCGGCAGGGGTCCGGCCGCGGAAAATGCCGCCTACGAGCTCGGTCGCATCGCGCGCTACAATCTCAATCGACCGCGCCAGGCGGTCGCCCTATGGGACAAGTATCGCACTCGATTCCCCTCCGGACTTCTGCGCACGGAAGCCGATCTCTCCATTGTCGATACGCTCTCGAACTTGGGCGATGGGCGCGCGGCCCTGGCGGAGGCCGACGCGTTCCTGGCTCGCCATCCCGGAAGCGAGCGCCGTTT
>JADGRD010000643.1 GCA_017881285.1 Pseudomonadota bacterium
ACGACCCCGTCGCGCGCCTCTTCCGAGCGCGGCAGGCGCAAGCACCGTCCCTGGCGGTGCAGCCTCTCGTCGCAGGACTCGGGGCCGCCCGTCCATCCGAGGTCATGGTAGGCGGGCTCCATGTGCGCGTTGCCCACGCCTCGGCGCGAGGCCACGTCGTGGTCGAGCAGGTGCTGCATGATGTTGACCTGCGACAGACGCGCGCCGGGGCGAATGCGCAGGGGGTAGCTTTGGAAGTTGGCGCGCATCGACATCGGCTCGTGCGGTGGCGCCAGCACGGGATGGCGGTCGAGCTCGGTGCGATAGCGGTCGGCGAGTAAGCGTCGCTCGGCGATGCTCTCCCCCAAGCGGGCGAGCTGCGGCCGCGCCATGGCCGCCTGCATGTCGGTCAGGCGAAAGTTGTACGCCGGCTCGACGAACGATTCGAAGGTCACGCGCTGGCTCGCGTGCCGGAGCGTGCTCGCCGTGGTCATGGCGTGCTGGCGCAAGAGGCGCAGGCGCGCGGCCAGCGCCTCGTCGGCGGTGAGGATCATGCCGCCGTCGCCGGTGGTGATGATCTTGCGCGGGTGGAACGAGAAACACGCGAGCAGGCCGTGCGGCCGGCCGATACGTTGCCACTTGCCGGCGATGTGGATCTCGCTGCCGAGGGCGCAGGCGGCGTCCTCGACGACCGGGAGCTTGTGGCGGCCGGCGATTTCCAGAATGGCGGGCAGGTCGCAGGGGAAGCCGAGCTGGTGGACGCACAGGATGGCGCGCGTCTTCTCCGTCAGCGCCGCTTCGACGAGGCTCGCGTCCATGCCGTAGGTCACGGGGTCGATGTCGACGAAGACCGGGCGCGCGCCCACCGCGACCACGGCATTGGCGGTAGCGATGAAGCTGTGGCTGACCGTGACCACGTCGTCGTCGAGGCCCACCCCGAGGGCGCGCAGGCACAGTTCCAGCGCGGCGGTACAGCTCGAAACCGCGACGGCATGGGGCGCCCCGACCGCATCGCCCAACTCACGCTCGAAGGCCGCGACCTCGGGCCCTTGGGCAACCCAGCCCGAGCGAATCACCTCCGCTACCGCCTTTGCCTCGGCCTCGCCCAACTGCGGCCGCACGATGGGGATCTCCATGGGACAAGGATCGCGCGGGCCGGCCGCGGGTTCAAGTATTTGCCCAAGACAGGCCTACGCGCTGGGCGCACCCGGCGTGCCCAGAGGGTGCGCACGACGTGTGCTGTGTCGCCGTTAGCGCCGGTATCGGGGGGTCTTTCCGGCTGCGTGATCGGTGGTGTCAACGATCTCCACCACCTCGGGCGCGATCCTGCGCAGCATGACCTCGATCCCTTGGCGCAAGGTCACCTGGGAGGCAGCACAACCCTGGCATCCCCCGCTCATGGCGATGCGTAGTTTTCCCTCCCGGTAGTCCACGAGGGAAATCGCTCCGCCGTGTCCGGCAATGCCTCGGTTGATTTCGCCATCGAGCAGCGCCTGGATGGCTAGGCGAATCTCGGCGTCGGAGCGTCCCCGCTGGTTCGGACGGGAAGCGGCTTCTAGGATGGCGGGCACGCCCGTCAGCATCTGCGCACGGATCTTCGCGCCGATTGCGCCTTTCAAGAGAGGCCACGCGACTTCCGGAACCTTGCCCACGGTGACGACGTTCTCGGCGATGAGCACATGGGCAACGCCCGCCAAGCTGAAGAGTTGCTCCGGCAGCGGCGAACCCGCGGCGCGCTCCGGGCAGTCGAAGAAGAATGGCCGACCTGGATGCACGGTCTGGCCTACCGTGAATTTGCACGTATTCGGGTCGGCCAGGAGGACCTCTGCGCGGATCGTGATGAGTGGGATGGTGCTCGACTCAGACATCTTCGGCACTCACGTTGGCTCCGCGTTCGGCCAGAGCGCGCAGGGTTTCGAAGGAGTAGATCCCGGTGCTATGGCCGTCGCTCCACTTGATGGTGATACCGTAGCTGCCCACGCTCGTGAGGGTAACCGGGGCGACGTCGGGCCTGACCTTGCTGGGATCCAGTAGAGCCCGGCCGCTCATTTCCTCCACACAAAGGGCGCACGGGCAGGCGAGCCGGAGATCCCGCACGTCGAGGTGACCTTGCTGTCCGTCCTCCCACAGAAGCGACAAGGTTCTGGGATTGGCACGCCGCAGGCCAATCGCCGTCGTCCGAGCGCCCGACTTCAGCACCGCCCCTTCCATCCACCCGGGCCCAGTGTCCGCGCTGCTCCACTCCCACGAGAATGCTTTCAGACCCGTCGTGGGTGTTCCTTGGAGGTGCCGAACCACGGCCGTGGCGATGGCGAGGTAGGCGAGGCTGGCAGCGGACTTCGGCTTGTCGAGCACGATGGGCAGGCCGGCATCGCCACAGGTTACGACGTCGGCATCGAGGGGAATCGAGCCGAGGAATTCCACATCGAGCTCCTTGCTCATGCGTTCGCCGCCGCCACGGCGAAAGACGTCGGTATCTTTTCCACAGTGCGGACACGTGAAGGTGCTCATGTTTTCCACGATGCCGAGGATCGGCACGTGCACCTTCTCGAACATGCGCAAGCCGCGCCTGGCGATCTTGAGGCTCACATCCTGCGGCGTGGTCACGATGATGGCGCCGGAGAGTGGGACGTTCTGCGCGAGGGTGAGCTGCGTGTCGCCGGTTCCGGGCGGCAGGTCGATGAGCAAATAGTCGAGCGTGCCCCACTCGACGTCGCCGATGAACGCGTTCAAGTATTTGTTTACCATGGGGCCGCGCAGGATGGCGGGGCTGTCGTCGCCGGTGAGCATGCCCATGGACATGGTCCTTATGCCATAGCGCTCTGCCGGCAGGATGGTCTGGTTTGCCGTGGTCATCGGTGGCTCATGGGTGGGCAAGCCGAGCATCCCCGGAATACTTGGACCCAGCACATCGGCATCGACCAGCCCAATGCGCCCGCCGAGCTGCGCCAGGGCCAACGCCAGGTTCACACTTACCGTGGATTTCCCTACGCCGCCCTTTCCACTGCCCACGGCGATGACATGCGTGATGCCTGGCAGCTTCTCCGGCCCCTGCAAGGGGCGATTCGACGCCGTGGGCGAAGGGACATCATCGTGTCGCATGCGGGTAGGATGCTGGCCAACCCTGCCGGGTCTTGCGCCCTTGCCATTTCACCTTGCACCCGGACACGGCCAACCTCTGCCTCTCCCATCGCTGGTACGAGTCTGCTCTTCCGTCTACCCTGATG
>JADGRD010000644.1 GCA_017881285.1 Pseudomonadota bacterium
CGCCAGCGGCAGGCCGTTGACGAACAACACCACGTCCGGCCGCCGCGTGTGCTGTCCCTCGGCCACGGTGAACTGGTTGACAGCCAACCAGTCGTTGTTGTCGGGTGTGTCAAAGTCGATCACCCACGCCTGCGCCCCGGCGATGGAACCATCCGGCCGGCGGTATTCCACCGTCACGCCGTCCACGAGCATGCGGTGCAATGCGCGGTTGCGTTCCACCAGCGACGGTGCCTCAGCCCGCATCAGTTTGCGGAACGCATCGTCCAATGCCTCGGCGGGCAAGTCGGGATTGAGGCGCACGAGCGCCTGGCGCAAGCGGCCTTCCAGCACGACGTCGCGGTAGTTCGGGTCGCTGCGCTCGGCGCCCGGCATGCCCGCCGCGATCTCGGGACCATGGAGCACCGTGTAGCCCAGCGACTCCAGCCAGGCGAGGGCGGCGTCTTCGACGACGGATTCGGTGAAGTTGCTCATTTGCCTTTTCTCCGGTTCTGTCGCTGCCGGTAGAGACGCTCGGTGAAGCCGCCCTCCTGTTCGAACGCCGCGGCTTGCGCCGCGAGCTGGCGGTCCAGCAAATAGCAGCACAAATTCAACAACGACAGTGCCGCATTCGCCACAAGACAGTAAGATGGGATGGACTCACACCGACCACCACCGACTGACACGGACATACTGTAACCAAACTTACCCCTCTCCCCTTCTGTGCTCGTCCGTGCCCGTCCGCGTTTGTCTGTGTCCACCGGCGCCCGTCCATGTTTATCCGTGTCCATTGTTGCCAGTCTATATTCGTCCTTTTCTGTCCTTGTCAGTCTGTGTTCGTCCGTGTCCATCGGTGCCCGTCTACCTTCACCCGTGTTCACTGGTGCCAGTCCGTGTTTGTCTTTGTCCACCGTTGTTCCCACAGTCCTATCTTTCATAAAACATCGCTCTTCTGCCACCCAGGCCCGCACTTCCTCCAGCGTGGTGCAGCGTTTTTCCTTGAACCGCTTCAGCGCGGGATGGTCGGGTTCCCACAACGGCAAACCGCGCTGGCGTAGAAAATCCTCATAGTCCAGGCGCAGCTCTTCGAGACTCGCCCGCGCCACGTTCGTCAGTTTCAGCTCCATCTTCTTCGACGTGCCGGACGCCTGACTGCCTTCCGCGATATTCTGCACCCCGGATCGGGCCGCCTGGACCATCTGGTCGTGGGTCCGGCTGCGCCGGTCAATGTACCGCTCGCAGAACCGCACCGTGACGTCATAGACCAGTTGCGCCATCCGGAAGCTCTTGAGCTTCCGGTAGCCGCCATGCTTGGGGATCAATGTATCCTGGTCACCCATACTTTACCCCACCCTCATCGTCCGCTCTGGCCACCCGGTCCATAAACCCCTCGGCGTCCCTGATCCCCAGCTCGCCGGAGATGAGCTTGGGCAGCAGGGTGTCGCGCAGGGTTGCGAGGCCGCGGGATTCACCCTCGCTGAGTCCAATGCGATCGTCGAGAGGCAACACTCGCCGCTCAAAGTCTACCACAAGGCTGCGCGGCGGAACAACGCAAGGGACCGCGTGGAAGTCCTTCTTCCCGATTGAGCCGAAAACCGTGCCCTCGGCCTCGAACTGGGCAAACACTTCCTCAATCGAGTGCATGAACTGATAGGTATACACGCGACTGTTCGTCTTGTGTCTCGCTGCAGCTACGCCGCGCCCGATTGCACAGTCTTCTGACGCCATGTTGATGTCACCCACAGGCGCCCGTACGCTGACGAGCGTATCCCCTTCCTTTGCAAGTCGAGTGGGAGCTGTGCAATATACGCGCCGCATTGGAAATCGAAAGCCGAAATCCGCACGGCCTTGGTAGAAAGGCAATCCCTCGCCCAGTTCGTTGTAGGTTTCGACGGGGGGAGACTGTCCCATCGTTAAGTCGAACTCATCGTCTACCGAGCCAACCGTCCACCCCTTCGGAATCTCTCCCAACTCGGAGTCCTCGAAGGAATCCGGGAAGAGGTCGGCGAGGGGCTTGAGCAGGCAGGGGTCGCGGCCTTCCGCTTTGGCGCGGACAGGGTCGAAGTCCACAAACCACGACTTGAAAAGCGCCCGCGCCATCGCCTCCAGCGTCTCGTTCATCCGCCGGTTCAGCTCGATCTTGTCGTCCAGCGTGCCGAGGATGTGGGCAATGATTACGCGCTGCTCTTTGGGTGGCCAAGGCAGCGGAATCTGGCGAATCTCCTTTAAGTTTAGGGTGGCCTGCACCGTAGTGGTCGCCCATGCCTGGATGAGATGCTGGAGAGGGGAAGTCATAAGGCAGAGGCGTACGAAAGCAGCATCAGTCTGCTCGGTGAACCTAAGTACAGCAATCGCGCGCGCCGCGTTCCACCCTACCATTTAAGCCGGAACCAGAGCGCAACGGCCGACATTTCCCACGAGCGAAATGAGAAGCTCGCCACCCGTCAACTCTGTTCGTCGGTACTCAAAGTGCTTGTTTCTAGTGATCCGAAACTCAGGTCGGGGGTTTATGCGGCTACCGGCTAAGTCTCCGGCCCTTATGAGTGGTATGCCTGCGGGATCATGGTCTCCTGGGTACATCACGCCAACCGAAATTCCGCGATCTCCCAAAAGCAGGTCTTCAACGCGAACTATCTCCCAGTCCTCGGGAAGATCGGCGAGACCGATCTCCTCAAGAATCTGGATTGCGGCTGGAGATGCGCTCTTAGCCACCATACCCAAGCTCCTCCAAATTGGCGGCAATGGCCGCGTCGAGCTTCGCGGCTTCCCCAATCTGTTGACGCAGGGTGGCTGTAAGCCGCTGCATCTTCTCCTCGAAAGGCTCTCCATCGTCCTCGATGGCTTCTGCGCCGACGTAGCGCCCGGGCGTGAGCACGTGGCCGTGCTTGCGGATGTCGTCGAGCTTTGCGGCCTTGCAAAAGCCGGGCACGTCGGCGTACGTCCCCGCATCCTTGTCGCCACGCCAGGCGTGGTAGGCGCCGGCGATCCTGGCGATGTCTTCGTCGGTGAGCTCACGGTGCACGCGGTCCACCATCGAGCCCAGCTTGCGTGCGTCGATAAAGAGCGTCTCGCCTCGCCGGTCGCGGAAGCGGCCATTCCGCTTGGTGCGCGCGAGGAACCAGAAGCAGACCGGAATCTGCGTCGAGTAGAAGAGCTGGCCCGGCAGCGCCACCATGCAGTCCACCAGATCGGCCTCGATGATGGCCTTGCGGATGTCGCCTTCGCCAGA
>JADGRD010000645.1 GCA_017881285.1 Pseudomonadota bacterium
GCGCGATTTGGCTGCCCAACGACTCTCAAACGTATTTTACGCGCTTTCAGCTCGACGTGCGGACCCGGGGGGACCTGTACTTCGATGTCGTCGCCTATGATTCGGCCCCCGGGCAACCTCCGCCTCCTGGGCTCGACGTGCTTCTCTGTACCGGGTGCAACGGCGACGAAGCGACCAACTGCAACGGCTGCCCACTAGGAACCACGGACTGCGTCGTGAAGTTTCAAAACGCCACGACCGTGCCGCTTTGGCTTCGCATCGTGGCCGGAGACTACTGGCACTCGAGCTCATGGGCGGCGTTGGATGCGGGCACCATCGATTCCGGTGTGGCGGCCACGGACGCATCGGGGGGCGCAGACTAGTCTTGCGCGCCGGCGTCTTGCTGGGCGATGTCGATGGTCCAAGGCGGGGCCCAGGTCGGCTCCTGACAGATTCCGTCGATGCAAGAGGTGGCGTACCACCGGCAGGTGCTACCGGGATAGCCACCATCGGGTACGGTGCACGCGTCGCCTGCGCCTGGCATCAGCGTGCAGATTCCGTTCAGGCATTGTGCATATCCGACGCAACCGTAGCCCGGGCAAGGCGCGCCGACCTTGAGGCGGGCCTGACAGGTGCCTCTCATCGGATCGCAGTAACTGTCGTTGTTGTCGCATGGCGGACCAGAATACGTGCAAGGTTGACCCTCCTTCGGGAAGGGTACGCAAGTGTCTGATTCGCCGCAGGTGAGGCCACCCTGGCAGGGCTCTTCCTCCGATACGCCGCAGGTTTCGCCTTGGGGCAGTCTGGCCTGACACGTGCCATTGGAGACGTAGGCGGGGCCCTTGCAATAGTCGGTGGGTACGCAATCGCTTGAAAAGTCGTAGGTGAAACAACTCGCGCCGACATCGACCAGAGCGGCGCAAGTGCCCGCGCAGCAGGGGCTCGAACAAGAATTCGCTTGATCCAGAGACCATCGGCAGTGGCCGCTGGCGCATTCGATATCGTAGACGCAGGCAGTACCCGTCGCGACGGTTCCTTGGAAAACTCCCCGGCACCCCAAGGCATATGGGTCTCGACCGTCTGTGGACGAAGGGCAAGGCGCCGTCTGAATGGCATTCAAGCACTCGGCCGCTCTGTCCCGATTGTAGCTTACCCGCCCAGTGTCGATCTTCCCTTGCAGGCCGCGGACAGACCACTGCCAGTAGGCAGAGAGATCGGCGCGACATCCGTCGAAGGTGGCTGCCACATGGCAAGCCACATCGTATTGGCAGAGAAGCGGGAGGTAGGCGTTCGCGAATTCGGCTACGACGCCGGTGCCGAAAGGAGCGGCCCCATCTGGGACCTTGGCACGAGAACCCAAACCACCGCAGCCGATGGCCAGGATCGCAGCGAGCGCCGAGATCAACTTTGGCATGGCCGCTCCCATGAACGTAGCGTACCAGTCATCGCTTCGAAGAAACATCATCTCGAAGTCGGCGAGATCGAGGCTGCGCCAAGGGCGTGGAGGCCAGGGACGCTTCCCTGGCAGCGATGTGCTCAAGGAGGCCCCGAGCGCCGAGGTGCGCACCGCGATCGAGAAAGCCGTGGCCCCGGCCCGCAACGTGGACGCCATCGTGGCCATGCTGGAATAGCAGGGTGACCCGCATCCACGATTCGACATAACGCTGAACCTGGGTTTCCGCTAGAATCCGCCCATCATGGGTCCGAACAATCCCTGGTCAGATCCGATGGCGCCCCCGCAGGGGTTCAGTCTTCCCGTGTCCATGGGGCCCATGGCCTTGCCCCCGCAGAAGCCCAAGCGGCGGTGGGGCGGGGTCGTGGCGTGGATGCTTTTCGCCTTTGCCGGCGGCGTTGCCGCTGGTCCCACCCTCAACGACTACGCGTTCACCGCGGTGGAAGGCTCGACTGCCTTCTTTGGCAAACACGTGCCGTGGCTCCTGGGACGGTTCAGGCCGGCGCCACCGGTCGCCGCGCCCGTGCCGGCGCATCATGCCGCGCCGTCCCGGCCCCTGCCAGCAGCTCCGCCGAAGGCGCCGGCTCGCGCCGCCGCGCCGGTTGCCGCCGCGCGACCCTCGGCGCCGCAGGTCGAGAAGCTCGCCGAGCCGGAAGCCCCGGCCGCCCGTCCGGCTCACGCCAAGGGCGCCGTGAAGACGCCGCCGGTCGCCGTCGCGACGCCCGTCAAGAAGCGCGCCAAGAACCGCGATCCCTTCGAAGCGGGCGGCGAGGACACCAACGAGCCAGCCGCCGCACCCAAGCGCGAGCCGAAGCCGGCGCCCGTCGAAGCCGCAGTTGCGAAGAGCGAGCCCGCGCCCAAGCCCGCGGCCGCCCGGTCGTCCGATGGGCTCGACAACCTGATGGCGGACGTGGTCACGGAAAACAAGGGCAAAGGCAAGAAGCGCGAGAGCAAGGCCATCGACGCCATGTTGAAGGACGTACAGAAGAGCGAGCCCGCGCCGTCATCCAAGCGCGCCGAGCCCACCACGTTGCCGCCGCTTTCGGCCGCCGACATCGCGAAGGTCATGACCAAGGTCAAGACACGTGGCAAGTCCTGCGCCCAGCAGTTCGGTGGCAAAGGCATCGCCGAGTTGAAGCTCACCGTGGGCAAGGACGGCAAGGTCAGCGACGCAATCGTTGGCGGCAACGTGGCCGACACGCCGCTCGCTGCTTGCATTCAGAAAGCCGCGCGCGCCGCCACCTTCCCGCCCAACGCCGGCTTGCGCTTCGACTACAAGATCGACGTGCGCTGAACCTATCCGTCCATCCGGCTGAGGCGCAGGAGGGCGAAGCCCTGCCCGAAGTTCGGTGCCTGCGTTTTGATCGAGTCGTGGGCTTCGTCCATCATCGGCTACCGGTCACCTAACGGGGAGGACGCGTGGCGAGAAGCGAGCTTCTCTGCCTGATGCTCCACGCCGGCACGCGATGAGGTACGATGCGCTTCGTGATCGAAACACCATCTTCAAGCCCGGAGACTGCCCTCTCATCCCGGCGACGGCTGCCTTCGACAGCCACTCTTCTCTTCTTCTCGGGCTTCTGTGCCCTCATCTACCAGACCGTCTAGATGCGCCAGTTCCGGCTGCTCTTCGGCGCGTCGACGGCGGCGACGGCGGCGACCCTGGCGGTGTTCATGGGTGGCCTTGGGCTGGGCGGCTGGCTGTTGGGCAAGCGCGTTGAGGCGCACAAGGATCCCCTCAAGCTGTATGGCAACATCGAGATCGCCATTG
>JADGRD010000646.1 GCA_017881285.1 Pseudomonadota bacterium
CGCGCACAGGCAGTAGCGAAGCCGGCATGTCCGGCGTCTCGTGCGCGACCAGCGGCGCTACCTTGCTCGCCACCACACGCTCCAACATGCGCAATTGTTGCCGTGCCCACCGCCGGGCCAGTACGCGATCAGCGACTGGAAACAAGGCGACCGCGGCCAGCGCCAACACCAGGGCTGTGGCGGCGAATCGGAACGGCGATTTCATCGCGAGCATCCTATCAGGCCGTAGAGCGGGTTTGAAACCCGCCCCTGCAAACCTCGCACACGATTATCCCAAGCGTCCGGCCTCGCAGATCGGATAGCATACTGCGCCTGAGGCGATGCATGGCAATCCGCGGATCGTTCGCTGCCCTTTTCTTGTTCCTTCCACTTGTCTTTCCAGGCCCGCTCTACGCGGCGCCGCCTGCTGACGGGTGGGTGGTGTGGCAGTCGAACCGTGCCGACTCGCGCTTCGAAGTCTATCGCGCCCGCGCAGATGGCAGCGAAGTCACGCGCATGACGACGTGCGGAGCCGGATTTCCCTCGTGGGCACCGGATGGGCGCTGGATTGCCTACCAGGACAATGCGACCGCAGTTTTCCTGATTCGTCCGGATGGCAGCGAAGTGCAGGCCCTCACCACCAGCTCCGACCACGTGCCCTTCTGGTTGCACGACAATTCCGGGCTGGCGATTCAGCAAGGGACAGAACTTCTAGTCTTCGACCCAGAGACGAAGGAAGGCACGCTCCTCCTCGAGCTCGGGGACTTGCCTCCGTTTGCGGATGGCAGCGCCAGCCTGCTGTGGAACGCCTTGACCTGGGACAATCGGTACCTGCTCGCAGGATCGGACTTGTATTTGTACGGCTACACCGGGGCGAACGGCTCAATCACCTCCGGTTTCTCGGCCGTGATCGTCGACCTCCTGCACAGGGACAAGGTCTATTGGTTCGGAAGTGGCTGCTGGCCCTTCTCGCCTCCGGCCGGCGATCTGGTCTTCCACATCTGCGGTGACTGTCCAACCCACCCGGACATCTACCACATGAGCCTTGCCGACCTGGCCACCCGGGCGTCCTACGCCCCGGAGGTGGCGCACGCGGATGCGGATTGGGGTCACGAATACAACCCGCGCGTGTCGAATGACAACCGATGGTTGGTCTACATGGCGTCGGCTGGCTGCCACGACGGTGACACCTGCGACTACGACATCTGGTTGCACGAGATTGGCGCAGGACCGACTGAACGGTCGCGCATCACCAAGACCGCTGGATTCGACGGCTATCCGAGTATGTACGTTGGCCCCGTCTGGCAACCCGCAAGCCAGCCTCGCCTACTCGTCACTCCAAACCGGGTGACGTTCTTCGCTAGCGCGAGCGCCACGCCAGCTGCGCAGACTCTGAAGCTGAAGAACTCGGGCACTGGCGGCCTCAATCCAGCGACGGTGACGGTTAGCTCGGGCGTACCCGGGCTGAACGTCGCGCTCGGCGGCGCAGGACTCGCGGTCGGTCTAAGCGACCTGTCCAACCTCACACGAGGCACGTACCACGGGGACATCGTCATCACCGTCGACGGCGCGTTGAATTCGCCAGTCACAGTTCCTGTGACACTCATCGCTGACGACAGTTTTCCCACTCCCGAGGCAGGTGCGCCCGACACTGGCACGTCCAGCATGGGAAGCATCGATAGCGGCGTGCTCGACGCCAACCCTGCCGATATGCCCATGATGGGCAGCGTCGATGCTGTCCACGTATCCGAGGCCAATCCAGCGGTCGCCGATGTCAGTGCGCAAGCGGTCGGCCTTGCCGACGCCAGCGTCGTTCCGGTCACGGGAAAGAAGGATGGCGGCTGCGGCTGCCATGTGGGGACGACAAGCCATGACGCCGGATTCTGGACTCTTCCGCTCGCGGGTCTGCTGCTGTTCGTGCTACGTCTCCGCCGACGCAGGAGCTAGACCGGAGCCAAGGATGCGAGCTATCCTGGCCCTCTTCGGGCCAGGAATGCCTGCGCGGCGGGATTCCCCCGTGATTCCAGCCCTGGCGCTGTTGCGTACGGGAAAGCATGGCATGGCCGAGCACGTAGCTCGGCGGGATCTACTCCAGCCGCAGATCGCGGCACGCTTGCAGAAGGTGCTCCGATCCACCGTGGAAGCGTCAAAACCGGGAAGTACGATGCCAGGGCTGTCCTGCTTGATGGCGGCCAGTGCGTCGGCGCTCGCGTCCAGTCTGGGCGGCGATGAGCTCTTGCAGGCACTCGTGAACATCGCCCCACCGGCGGCCGCCAGCATGGCGCTGGCGCTCAGGCCGACCCACCAGCCCAGCCTCGCCAGTCGTTTCGCCGCCGAAAGCGCCGCCATGATGATCCACAGGTATCATAGGGGCCGGGAGCGGACAAGGCGGGGCCGTGCCCTCTCTTGAGCCATCGCGGATCTTCCCATCGTCGAGGTGTCGGTGGCCATGCGAGGTGGCGAGTGTCCATGCGTTTCGCGCATGTAACTTCTAGATTTCCGTGTGGTTGCACACAAACATCACTTGGGTAACTTCCTTATTACTCTTCGTCTAATTCATCGAATTGACTGTCTTCTCCGAATCGAACGAAAGCGCTGGCATCTCGCCTCTGGTATGGACAATTGATGTTCAGTTTGGGTACCTTGCCCAGCACTTCTGACAACGGTTTTCTTTGAATCGGCGTCAAATTGAAAGGGACGTCACCAATGAGCACTACCGGGGCTGCAGTCGCTCCGACGAGCAATGGAAAGGACCGCGCGGTAGGCGGTGGCGGGGTGATCGTGGCGTTCATTTGCGAGAACTGCGGCCGGCCGGGCAGCCTGCCGTCGTCGGGGATTCGCCGGCGTCCAACCTTGCCCGATTTCGCCTGGCCGTTTCCGGTCCAAGAGGTGGCGGTGCCTTGCGCCGGCCGCTTGCAGCCCGAGCACTTTCTCAAGGCGCTCGAGGACGGTGCCGACGCCGTCGGCGTGATCTGCTGCGAGATCGGGAACTGCCACCATCTCGAGGGCAATCGCCGCTGCCAGCGTCGCCTCGAATTCGTGGGCGGCATCATCGACCAGGCGGGCCTCGGCAAGGACCGGCTGATGCTTTTCCACCTGCCCGGCTCGGCGGCCGAGGACATGGCGCTGGGGGTAGGCACCACGCCCATGACCGACCCGGCGATCGCCCAGAAGGTCGCGGCCGTGCGCGAGGCGTTCGCGGCCCGGCTGGCGGACCTT
>JADGRD010000647.1 GCA_017881285.1 Pseudomonadota bacterium
CGACCAAGTGAAGAAGAAGACACTGCCGAAGCTCAAAGACCACCGCGTGGCCAAGGTCGCCGGCGCCGTGGAGCTCGCCATCGCGCGCGGCCCCGACCCCGCCACCAATGTCCGCCGCGCCGTCGAGGCGGTGGGGGGCATGGGCCGCTTCGTCCAGCGCGGCGAGCGCGTGGTCATCAAGCCCAACATCGGCTGGAATCGCCTGCCCGAGCAGGCCGCCAACACCAACCCCGACGTGGTGGCCGAGGTCGTGCGTCTGGTGGCCGCGGCCGGGGCCAGCAAGGTCTGGGTGACCGATGTCTCGGTCAACACCGCCGAGCAGTGCTTCGCGCGTTCGGGGATCGAGAAGGCGGCCAAGGCGGCGGGCGCCACCGTCGTGCGGCCCGACGCCACCGCCTTCCGCGAGATCGACGTCTCGGGCAAGCTGCTGCGCACGGGCGACGTCCTCTACCCCTTCGTGGATGCCGACCGCGTGATCAACGTGCCGCTCGTCAAGCAGCACGGGCTCTCCGGCGCGACGATGTCCCTGAAGAACTGGTATGGCGTGCTCGGCGGCCAGCGCGTGAAGCTGCACCAGAACATCCACCTCTCCATCGTCGACCTCGCGCTGATGGTCAAGCCGACCCTGACGATCCTGGATGCCACGCGCATCTTGCTCGCCAACGGCCCGACCGGCGGCAGCCTCGCCGACGTCAAACAGATGGACACCATTGCGGTCAGCACCGACGAGGTCGCGCTCGACGCCTTCGGCGCCGGCCTGCTCGGGCTCAACCCATCGGACCTGGGCTTCATCGTCGAGGGCATGAAGGCCGGCCTGGGCACGCCACAGTGGCGAAGCCTCAAGACCGTGGAGCTGGGGGGTTAACCATGTTCCTCTGGTTGCGCCGCGCCTACCAAGCCATCTTCCTCCTCTTCTTCCTCTTCCTGATTTTCGCCACGACATCGCTCTACATTCGCGGCTACGATGTCCAGTGGTTCCTCGAGCTCGATCCCCTGGTCGCGCTGACCACCGTGCTGTCGTCGCACGTTCTGCACCACACCCTCGCGTGGTCCCTGCCCCTCATCGTGCTGACCCTGGTCTTCGGCCGCTTCTTCTGTAGCTGGATGTGCCCCATGGGCGTGCTCCACCACGTCCTCGGCTTCCTCGGCCGCAAGCGCAAGGTGCTCGAGCGGATGAAGCAGAACCTCCCGCGGCCGTCGCACCGGATCAAGTACGCCATCCTCGCGGTGATGCTGGGCCTGGCCGCAGCCGGCAGCGTGCAGATCGGGCTGCTCGACCCCATCGCCTCCACCTGGCGCGGACTTTCCACGTCGTTCCTGCCGGCGGCCAGCAATACGGCCTACGGCCTCTACCAGGGCGAGCGCCATTTCCAGTGGGGGACGATCATCACCATCGTCTTCTTCGGCGCCCTCGCCCTCAACTTCGTGTATCCACGCTTCTACTGTCGCGTGCTCTGCCCCCTCGGCGCCTTCCTCGGCCTGCTCGCCAAGTTCTCGCTCTTCCGCATCAGCAAGGATCCGAGCAAGTGCAACGACTGCGACGTGTGCGGCGCCGACTGCCAGGGCGCGGCCGATCCGCAGGGCACCGTGCGCGCCACCGAGTGCATGGTGTGCCTCAACTGCACCAAGGGCTGCAAACGCGGCGGCATCGCCTACCGCTTCTTGCCGGCGCTCAAGCTGTCGCGGACCGAGACCGATCTGTCGCGCCGCAAATGGATCACCGCGGGCATCGCCGGCGTGGTCTCGGTGCCGCTGGCGCGCGCCTCCGACGGCGTGGACCCGCGGCCCAACCCGGCGCGCATCCGGCCGCCGGGCGCGCTCGACGAGCCCGACTTCCTGGCCAAGTGCTTGAAGTGCGACGCATGCATGAAGGTCTGCCCTACGGGCGGCTTACAGCCGGCGCTCCACGAAGCGGGCATCGAGGGGTTCTGGTCGCCGATCCTCATCCCGCGCATCGGCTATTGCGAGCATAGCTGCACCCTGTGCGGCCAAGTTTGCCCGACGGGAGCCATCACGCACCTCAAGGTCGCGGACAAGGTCGGCAACATGCCGGAGAAGCCGCCCACCCGCATCGGCTCGGCCTTCTTCGACAAGGGTCGTTGCCTGCCCTGGGGCTATGGCACGGAGTGCATCGTCTGCGAGGAGGTCTGCCCGACCTCGCCCAAGGCCATCTACTTCAAGCTCGAGACCATCACCACCCGCGACGGCCAGCAGAAGACCCTGAAGTTCCCCTACGTCGATCTCGACCACTGCACCGGCTGCGGCATCTGCGAAACCCGCTGCCCGGTCGTGGATCGCGCCGGCGTCCGCGTCAGCGCCGCCAACGAAAGCCGCACCCCGAGAAGCAGCATCTCGCTCACCAGCGGCAGAATCTGAGGCCAGCGTCCCTCCTGTGACGGGCGCCACGCTCCTTCCGCGGCTGGCCATCGCATCTGCCTTCCCGCGTTGGCTGCGCCGTTGGTTTGTGCGAAGCTGTGTCGACCCCAAGACCGCCAACCTTGCTTAGGAGCGTTGCCCATGCACAAGTCGATGCGCCACGGAATCGGCACCGCCGCGATCTGCGCGCTGGTGCTCGCGGGATGTAGCGGCACCTCCAATTCGTCGAAGCACGACGCCTCGACCGACGCGCGGGATGGAAGCGCGGAGCGCGCGGGCGCCACTACCGACACACCCGCATCGGCGGATGTCGCAGCGGGCAGCGTGGACAGCGCCGGGACCAACGATACGCCTCGGAGCGCGCCGGAAACGACCGGCGAACCCCCTGCAACCCCGGACCTGGCGCCCGACAATCCGGCCATGCCACCGCCCGTCGACGCCGGCGAAGCTGGCCCGCGCGAACCCGATGCGGCGATCGACGTGGCCTCGACACCCGATGTTCCCGCGAGCAGCCAACCGGATGCCGCCGCTGACTCGCCCGATGCCGGCCAGATCCCCAGCGACGGCGCGCCCCCGGACCTTCCCCCACTCGCCGTGGACGTGGCGGCAGCCGATGCCGCCCAGAACGATGCGAACGCAAACAATTTCCGCATCACCGTGGTGCCCAACCGGGCGCTCGATCTGGTGTTCGTGATCGACAACTCGCCCTCCATGGCGCCCAAGCAGGCCAAGCTCAAGACCCAGTTCCCCAAGCTCATCGACGCCCTCAAGGATCCCGGCGACGGCACCCTGCCGGACCTGCGCCTGGCCCTCGTCGACA
>JADGRD010000648.1 GCA_017881285.1 Pseudomonadota bacterium
GCGCGGCACCCCGGTTCGCGCTGGGACCGCCGGTCGGGCCTGGGCTCTGGCGGCCGGCGTGGCTCCCGTCCCGCGACGCCTGGCTACTCCAGCTCGAACGAGACGTGCACGACGGTCAGGATGTCCTTCTCCAGGGTCTCGGCCGGATCGTCCGCGAGCTTCCCAGGAGGTCTCAAGTCACCTACAGCAGTTGCCCGCGCACCCAGGTCATCAGATCGGCACTCCCCGTGGTGGGCGCCACCGTGCTCGGCAGGTAGCGGAGCAACCAGTGCATGGTCCACACCAATGTTCCTCCCGCGGGGATGGACTGGTACAGACCCTGCTGCTCGAACTCCTCGTAGCTGTTGCCGGAGTCGACGTAGATCTCGACTTCGCGCTCGGTTGGGTTCGCCGTCTCATTCGACGCGGGTGTGTCGGCCCACTGTTTGATCAGAATCGGACTCGCCGCGCCCGTCGCGCAGGTCTTCTTCAGGCCGGTCCCACAGGCGACGTGCGCGGCCCAGCCCTCCAGGCCGTCGGCTCCACCCTTCACGTTCGAGGTGTAGCTCGTAGCATTGTCATTGAACCAGACCGCGCCTTGCGAAGTGGTGACGGGCACGATGCTGAAACTGGCGTCACCGAGCCTCACCCACGCATCGGCGTTGGGGAAGAAGTCGAGCCCGCCGGCATAGACGCGCGTGATCTCCCAGGGCGCCTTCGACAGGGCGGCGGTGGTGCCGTTGTGGATGGTGTACTCGAGAGTCACGGCCTGGTGCTCGACGTTGCCCCAGTAGCGCTTGGAAATGGATAGACCGCCGCCCCAGGCCGGGCCGGTCATCGTGAGAATATTGTCCTTGGACGACGGTGTGTACGCCGAGGTGTCCATCTCGTTTGGCGGAGGCCAGGTCTGTCCGTTGGGTAACCCCCACTCGCTCTGCGGACTGGTCCAGAACGCCGATCCCGTGGCGGCGATGTTCTTGGCGACGACATCGGTGCCGTCGATGCTGAAGGTGTACACCTTGCCGGCCGAGGACTGATCCACCTCGAAAATGACCGTGGGACTGCCCGTGCCGAGGGTAATCCGCCAGAGGTTTCCGTTTTGGGTCACGGTGGCCGTCGCGGCAAAGGGATCGGCGCACTTGCCCCCGGCGCAGCTCCCGCTGCGGCAGTCGCCATCCACCTGGCAAATTTGGCCGGCCCCGCACTTCGGACAGGTCGGGCCGCCGCAGTCGATGTCGGTCTCGTCGCCGTCCGTCTTCTTGTCCACGCAGCTCACGGCCTCCATGTCCGCGCCACCGGTGTCTTCATTGCCACCGCCCGCGTCGCCGCCATCGGGTCCGGCGCCGCCCGTGCCACCACCGGTGCCCCCGCCCGTGCCGCCGTTGCCGGTGGTGGTGCCGCCCGCACCGCCAACGAAAGTCCCTCCGGTGCCCCCCGTCGCGGAGCCACCCGAGCCGCCTTGGCCGCTGCCGCCGGTCTCGGTCGTGTCCCCCCCGCCGCCAGAGCTACCGCCCGTACTGCCACCGCTGCCAGGGCTACCGCCCGTGCTGCCACCGGTCGTGCTCGAGGAGCCACCGCTGCCACCGCTCGCGGTCGCCCCCCCACCACTGCCGCCGGTCGCGCTCGTGCCCCCACCGCTGCCGCCGGTGCGGTTGCTGCTGCCCCCGGAGCCACCGCTGCCCTTCGGGGATGAGCTTGGCGACTCCGCACAGCCGAGCGGCAGCGCCGCGAGAAACAGGAAGGCGAGCGAGAGACGAAGGCTAGTCTTGCGCATGGCGACCTCCAGGGAGCGTTGAGCACTCGCAGTATACTATCGGTCTAACGGCCTTGGAACGCCTCGAAGGTCAGAATGGTGTGGGTCTCGCGGATGTGGGGGATGGGGTGCACCTCGGTTTCGATGAGCCGCCCGATCTTGTCCACGTCTTCGACGTAGAGCTTGACCAGAAGGTCGTAGGGGCCGCTGATGCTGTAGGCCTCCGAGAAGCTTTCGATTTCGGCGATGCGATTGGCCACGTCCGTCACGTGGCCCAGGTCGGTCTTGATGAACAGGAAGATGGCGCGCATGCGGCCAGTCTACGCCAGGCTCGCGGCGAGCGCTGCCCCTTCGCCGGGACGCTGGTCGGCGGATCGCCCCTCGACGGACGCGCGGGCGCGTGGTCAAATAGTCGCTTCCGCATGCCCCGCCGATCTTCCACCGACATCGCCCAGCGCAAGACGGACCACCTCGCCATCGCGCGCTCGGGCCAGGGCGCGTTTGCGCGCTCGACCCTGCTCGACAACGTGCACCTGGTTCACTCGGCCCTGCCCGAGATGTCCTTCGCCGAGGTCGACCTGGGCACCGCCCTGCTCGGCCGAAAGCTGGCCGCGCCACTCCTCATCACCGGCATGACCGGCGGCACGCGCGAGGGCCGCGCCTTGAACCGCGCTCTCGCGGCGGCGGCGCAGAGCCTCGGCATCGCCTTCGGCCTCGGTAGCCAGCGCCCCATGCTCGACCGGCCCGCGCTGGCTTCGACCTATGAGGTCCGCGATGTGGCGCCCGACATTCTCCTGCTCGCCAACTTCGGGGTAGTCCAGCTTCGCGCCATGAAGACCAGCGCCATCGCCGCCGCGCTCGACCGCGTGGGCGCGGACGCGTTGGCCATCCACCTCAACGCCGGCCAGGAACTGGCCCAGCCCGGCGGCGACAGCGACTTCCGCGGCAGCCTCGCCACCATCCGCCGGGTGGTCAAGGATCTCGGCCGGCCGGTCGTGGTCAAGGAAACCGGCTGCGGCATTTCGCCGGCGGTGGCGCGCGCCCTCGAGGGCGCGGGGGTGGCCGCCATCGACGTGTCCGGCGCGGGTGGTACGTCGTGGATCGCCATCGAAGCCCAACGCGCGCGCGGTCCGCAGGCCGCGCGGGGACAGCTCTTCCGCGAATGGGGTGTCCCCACCGCGGCGTGCGTGGCCTGGCTGGCCGATCGCGGCACGCGCGCGCAACTCATCGCCTCGGGTGGCATCCGCACCGGCCTCGACGTCGCACGCGCCCTGGCCCTCGGCGCTCGCGTGGTGGGTCTGGCCCAACCCGTGCTCGCGGCGGCCGTCCAGGGCGGTGCCCCGGGCGCGACGAGGTTCCTCGCCTCGATCATCGACGGCCTGCGCACGGCCTGCATGCTCGCCGGGGTGGCCCGCGCCGCGGCGTTGAGCAGAGCGCCGAAGGTAGTCACGGGCGAG
>JADGRD010000649.1 GCA_017881285.1 Pseudomonadota bacterium
CGACCGAGGGCCCGCCCTATTCGGGCGTGGACTCTTCGCTTTCGTCCGCCTCCTCCCCGGTCTCGAAGTCGGTTCCGGAGTCGCCCTCGTCGGCAGGGAGGGCGGTGGAGGCGTTTCGTGCGAACCGCATCATCGCATTGACGGCGCTCACCTGGGCGGCGCGCACGGCGGCCACCGCCCGCCTGCGATGGCCCTCGACGAGAATGGAGAACGCGAGGATGTCCGAACTGTCCCCGACGAATCCCGAAAGGCACGACACCCCCGATAGCGTTCCCGTCTTGGCCCGCACACGATGGGCCGCCGAGGTGCCGCGGAAGCGGTTCCGCGTGGTGCCATCGACGCCGCCCACGGAGAGCGACTGCATGAGCTCGGGACCCAGGCGTGGATCGAAATAGAGCCGGCGCAGGAGCTCGGCCATGCCCGAGGCAGTCACGCGATTTTGGTGGCCCAGGCCCGAACCATTGGCCGGCAGGTAGGCCGAGGCGGGAATCCCCAGCTCGGCGAGCGAGTCGCGCAGCACGCGCACGCCCTTGGCCGTGGTGGGCGCGCCGCCCAGGACCTCCGCGCCGACCGTTTCCAGCACCCGCTCGGCCCATTCGTTGTCCGAGTCCTTGTTGACCCTGCGCAGCAGCACGGGCAGCGGTTCCGACTCGTGCACGGCCAGGAGCTCCGTCGTAATGGAGAAATCGCGTTCGGCGAGAGGCGGGACCACGTCGCTGCCGGCCTGGCCGAGCGCCAGCAGGTTGCCAGACTTGGGCCGCTCGGTTGATACCCGCGCGCGGTCCTCCCCGGTGTAGAGCCCCGCTGGACCTTGCACGACGATGCCGGCCTGGGTGAGGGCGTGGCGCAGGAGCACGGCCGCGTAGAGAGGCGCGCTGGGCGGCGCGCGGTTGACCACGGCCTCGCCCTTGGCGATGGAGATCTTGCCGCCCACGGTGACCTGGAAGCGGCCACCGGCGCGCGTGACCTCGACGCTCAGCTTGGCCTTGCCCTTGCCGCGCGTCTCGGCCTCGTTGACCACCACGAAGGCGTCGGACGCGGGACGGATGGAAACCACGGGACGGCTGCCCACCTTGTCCCCCGGACGGACATGCACCTCGACGGAAGTTCCCCCCACGCGCAGGGGCGAACGGCCCGGCTGCGCGCTCTCGTCAGCGCCGATGCGCCGGGGATCGGCGAGCACCGCGCCGGTCACGCGGGTCACGCCCGCCGCGGCCAGGGCCTCGGCCAAGCCTTCGATGTGGCGGGGCCGCAGCGAGGGGTCGCCGCTGCCGCGCAGGACGATGTCGCCCAGGATCGCGCCGCTACCGTTCGGGTGGGCGCCCGTGACCTCGGTGCGATAGCGGTAACCGTTGCCCAGGCGCAGGAGCGCCGTGGTCGTGGCCAACACCTTCTGATTCGAGGCCGGATCCATGAGCACGTTGCTGCGCCAACCATAGAGCACCCGCCCGCTGGTCAGATCCTCGACGCGCAGGCCGACGCGCAGGCGGCCGAGGATCTTCCCGCGCACGACGGCGTCGAGCGCCTCTTGCAGGCGTCCCACGCGTTCGCGATCGGGATCGCCGGCCGCGGGCCTGGGCGCTTCGTTCACCGCATGGGTGGGTGGCGGTTCGGGCGCCTTGGCACACGCCTTGGATGCCAGTTTGGTCTCGGGCTTCGCCACCGGCTTCGCATTGGGGTTGGCGGCGGGTTTCCTTGCCCCCCCCGCCATCTTCGCAGCCTTGGCCTTGACGGCTGGCTGGTTCGGGTGAACCTGTGCGGCGCGCGCTGGCAGCGCGAGAGCGAGAGCGAGGAGAAGCGTGACTTTGTTCATCGGCTCACACAGCGAAATCCCAGATCGCCGTCGCGATGGCCGGGATCCCAGGCGTTGCGGTTGGCGGCGCGCGGTTCGACGAAATAGCTACAGCAGGAGCCGCCGCGCACGACCCGGCGCGCGGGATCGCGGTCGTAGCGGTCGGCCACCCATTCCCACACGTTCCCGGCCATGTCGAGGACGCCGAAGGGGCTCGCCCCCTGCGGAGTGCTGCCCGCGGCCACGGGCTTGCCGGGATTCTTGCCCGCGCAAGGCCCCTCGTTTTCGAAGTTGCCCCAGTTGGCGCGCGCGCAGTCGAGCTCGCCGCCCCAGGGAAACTCGCGGCCATCGCTCCCGCGCGCCGCCTTCTCCCATTCGTCCTCGGTGGGCAGGCGGCCGCCGGCGAAGGCGCAGAAGGCGCGCGCCTCGCTCCAGTTGACGTTGGTCACCGGCAGGTCCACGTCGGCGGCGAGATCGATCGAGAGGGACGGACAGCGCCGCGCGGTCACGCAGCGGGCGTACATGGCGCGCGTGACCTCGGTGCGGTCGATGCGGAAGGCAGGCAGCGTGCGCACCCTGACCGGCCGCTCGTCGTCGGCGCCCCGGGTGGAACCGCGCGAAAAGGGACCCGCGGGCACCAACACGCGATCCGGCTTGCCAGCCGCAGCGCCGGCGGGCGAGTCGCCGAGGACGGCGCCCCCGAGCAGCACGAGGCCGGCCAAGACGAGACTGCGTGTCACTCGGCACCTCCGGCCAGCAGCAGTTTCTGGTCGCGCGGAAGCGCCTTGATAGCCGCTTCCCGCCGCAGGGCAGCGCCGTGGCTCCGCTTGCGCTCCTGGTGCACGAGAGCGACCGGCCCGCGGCCGCGCGTGTAGCGTGCGCCCTTGCCCTGGTTGTGCTTGACCAGACGCGCGTCCACATCACGGCTGATTCCCGTGTACAGGGTTCCGTCGCGACAGCGCAGGACGTAGACGAACCACATGGCCATGCTCACCACTGACTATGAGATGGCTGCGGCCACCTGGCAAATTCCGTGGGGGGGGACCCCCGAAGCAGTGGGGTGAGGGTACCTCCCGCCGCTTGACCGTCGCAGCCCCCCGTGTTGGGATCGCACGCCAAGGAGGAAGCACGCATGGACACCGAGCGGCCGGATGGAGAAAACCCGTACGCACCGCCGACCAGCGACGTCAACGCGGGGACGCAGGCGCCCGCCGCCGAAGGGCAGCTGGCGGAGCGAGGGACGCGCTTCGTTTCGCAGTTGGTCGATGGCCTGCTCTTTCTCGTGGCGCTGGTGCCCGCGCTCATCGGTGGCTTCCAAAGGGGGACCTTCCGCGAGGGCGGCAGCACGGCCATCTTCCGCGCCTTCGCAACCGGCGCCCTGGGCGTGGCTTCGGG
>JADGRD010000650.1 GCA_017881285.1 Pseudomonadota bacterium
CGTGCTCAACGGCCCCCATCCCGCCGCGGTCTACGCCGCCTACTTGGCCGGCGCCATCAAGCCCAAGCTGCGCCACGCCGTGCTCATCGGCTCGCAAGCCTGGGGCGGCAAGACCGTCGATACCCTAAAGGGACTGCTCGCCGGCCTCAAGCTGGAGATGTTCGAACCACTCATGAGCAAGGGGTTGCCCACCGCTCTAGATCTCGCCGCGGTCGACAAACTGGCCGAGACGATCCAGGCGAGACACGCCGCGCTCGCATGAACTAGAAGTGGTCAACCCGAAGACCTACTCCACGCGTCGGCAGGCCATGCTCGCCCCCCACCCTCCTGATACAATTGCCCGGCCATGGCCCCTACTCTCTACGAACCCCCGCGCAAGCGGCTCTTCTCCGGGCGCTCCGTCAAGGTTCTACTCGTCCTGCTCGTCGTGGCCGGCGCCGGCGGGTACCTCTACCAGCGGCAGCCAGGCTGGTTCGCGAATGCCGCCGCCAGCTTTCTCGGCCTCTTCGGCTACGAGCTCGTGACCATCGATGTGGCAACCACACCGACGCAAGCCAACATCCTGCTCGACGGCGAACGCATGACCGAACTGCCCTTGCGCGTCCGCCGCGACGGCGGCAGCCACCGCGTGTCCGCCATCGCCGCCGGTTTCGCGCCAGCCGAGCTCACCTTCACCGCCGACGGGAACAAGCATCTCATCCTGACGCTCAAGCCCGAAAGACGGCACTAGCCCCCATCCTTGACAACCCTATCCGCGTCTTTCAGAGTCGATGGGAATAGTCGGAATTGGTCCGCCGAAGTTAGGCAGGGAATGGCGATCACCCAGAAAAGCAAGTACGCGCTGCGTGCGACGCTCGAACTTGCGGTGCGTTTCGGCCAGGGTCCCATTTCCATCGGTGAGATCGCCAGGGCCCAGGCCATCCCCGCCCGCTTCCTGGAAGCCATCCTGGCCCAGCTCAAGCGCTCGGGGCTGGTGGAATCCCGCCGCGGGAACGAGGGGGGCTACGTCCTTGCCCGGCCGCCGGCGCGCATTTCGGTGGGCGACGTCCTGCGCGTGGTCCAGGGCACGCTGGCCGATCCCGACACCCTGGGCCACGGCCAGGGTGTCGGCCCGCATGCCTCGCAAGCCGTCTTCTCGCCCATCTGGGATGCGGCCCTGGGTTCGGCCAGCGCGGTCTACGACGCCGCCAACTTCCAAATTCTGGTAGATCGCTACCGGACGGCCCTGGGCAACCGTGCCCTGGACTACTCCATTTGATCCAGGCCATTTCGTGAGCCGACGGCAGCCATGACCACCCGAGAAAAACCAGGAGCCCGCGACGACGGCCCCGAGGCTACGGATTCGGTGGGCTGGACCAGCGCGCGCACCATCCGACTCGTTTCCGCCGAAGCCCCCATCGAAGTGGAATTGGGCGGTAGCGTCGGGCCCATCGATGTCGAGTACGAAACCTACGGCACGCTCTCACCGCGCAAGGACAACGTGGTCTTCATCGCGCACGCGCTGTCGGGCGATGCGCACGTGGCGGGCTGGGACAAGGACACGGCCAAGAACGGTCGCATCTGGCGGCAGCGCAAGCCTGGCTGGTGGGATGCCATCGTCGGCCGGGGCAAGGCCATCGACACCAACCGCTATTTCGTCATCTGCCCGAACGTGCTCGGGGGGTGCTACGGCACGACCGGACCGGGCGCGGTCGATCCGAAGACGGGCAAGCCCTACGGCCTGACCTTTCCCATGGTCACCGTGGGCGACTGGGTGCAGCTCCACGCCCGGCTGCTCGACGCCCTCGCGATCGCGCGCGTGCACACCGTGGTGGGTGGCTCGCTGGGCGGCCAGCAAGCGCTGGAGATGGCGCTGGCCTATCCCGAACGCGTCGAGCGCGCGGTGGTGCTGGCGGCGAGCGCGCGCCTGTCCGCGCAAGGACTGGCCTTCAACGCCGTGGCCCGCTACTGCATCCTCAACGACCCGAACTTCGCGAGCGGCGACTACTACGGACTGGACCGGGGACCGGACGCCGGTCTCGCGGCCGCGCGTATGCTCGCGCACATCACCTATCTATCGGACGAGGGCATGCACGAGAAATTCGGGCGGCGCCTGCAGGACAAGAGCGAGCAAAAGGCGGGATTCGGCATCGAATTCGCCGTCGAGAGCTACCTCGACTACCAGGCCCGCGCCTTCGTCGAGCGTTTCGACGCCAACGCCTACCTCTACATCACGCGCGCCATGGACTACTACGACGCGGCCGCCCGCTGGGGCGGCGGCAACCTGGTCGAGGCCTGCCGCCGGGCGCGAGCCCGCACCCTGGTGGTGTCGTTCGACTCAGACTGGCTGTATCCGCCGGGCGACTGCAAAGACCTGGCGTTGGCGCTGGCCCGGACCGGCGTGCGCGTGACCTACGCCGACGTGCCCTCGCGCTTCGGCCACGATTCGTTCCTCGTCGAAACCCAGAAGGTCGGGCGCCTCCTGCGCAGCTTCCTCGCCCACTAGGACGTGCCCATGACCCAACCGCGCGCCGACCACAACCTCGTCACCGACCGCGGGCTGGCCCATCTGCCCGAAGGCGAGTTCGAGAAACGCGCCGCCGAGGTCGTGGCGCTGATGAAAGCCCGTGCCCAGCGGCCGTCGGGCGGGGATCCTTCCGAGCGCTGGCAGGAAGAGATCATCTCGCGCGAGATCCCGGTGGGCGCCTCGGTCCTCGACCTCGGCTGTGGCGACGGCTTTCTCCTCGAACGCCTGATCCGCGAGCGCAGCGTGCGCGGCCAGGGCGTCGAGATGGATCCGGACCAGGTGTTTTCCTGCGTGGACCGCGGCGTGCCAGTCATTCAGGCCGACCTCGGCGCGGGCCTGCGCTGGTGCCCGGACAAGGCCTTCGATGTGGTGGTGCTGGAAGAAACCCTGCAGACCTTGCAGAGCCCGCGCGAGGTCCTCGAGGAAATGCTGCGGGTCGGGAAGCGCGGCATCGTGTCCTTCCCGAACTTCGCCCACTTTCGCGTGGTCGTGGACTTGGTGGCGCGCAGCCGCATGCCGGTCACCCCGCGCCTGCCCTTCTACTGGTACGAATCGGCCAACATCCACCTGCTCACGTTGCGCGACCTGCTAGACTGGGCTTCGTCAAGTGGGGTGGCCATCGTGTCGGGCTACGCACTCGTCGACGGCGCGCCCCGAGAATTGCGCGCGGACGATGAC
>JADGRD010000651.1 GCA_017881285.1 Pseudomonadota bacterium
GTCGCGTCCGCGCCGAGACTGGCCAGCCGGTGGCTCAGGCCGTCGACGACGTTGTCGAGCGCCTTGAAGGGCAGGGTCTCGCGTTCGTGACAGCGGCCGCGCAGAACGAGCGCCACCGACGCATCGGTGCCGCTGGTTTGCAGATCGTCGAGGAAGGTTTCGACCAGGCAGGTCTTGCCGATGCCCGAGGTCCCCTGCACCATCACCACCGATTGGCTGCCCTTGCGCGCCTTCACGTAGGCACGGAACAACGCCTGCAACTCGTGCTCGCGGCCGGGCAGGCGCAGCGCCACCGTGCCGAGCGGCGTGTGCCGCCGCAGCGGCGGCAGCGCCCGCTTGTCGGCCGCCACGCCGAGACGGACCAGGATCTCCGGGCCAGTCGGGCGCTGGGTTTCGTCGCGCTGGATGAGCCGCATACACAGCTCGCTGAGCCACTCGTCGGCCTCGGGATTGACCTGCACCGGCGCGGGCGGATCGTCGGTCTGCTTGCGGAGCAGGACGTCGAACATCGCGCCCTCGAAGGGACAGCGCCCGGTCAATACCTCGTAGATCATGGTGCCCACCGCATACCAGTCCACGGCCGGCAAGCAGGGCCGGTCCAGCGCCTGCTCGGGCGCCATGTAGGCCGGGGTTCCCGAGACCCCACCGCCCGACAGCGTGACGTTGCCCTTGGGCAGGGCCAGCCCAAAATCCAAGATAACCACCCGCCCCATTTCCGTCACCAGCACGTTGGTCGGCTTGAGGTCGCGGTGGATGCAACCGATCTCGTGCATGGCGTGGACGCCGGCACAAAGCTGCTGGATCGCGGGCAGCAGGCGTTCCGGATCCACGTGCACGGGTGGCTCGTTCGTCAGGCGATCGGTGGAGGCCACGCCAAGATCCCTGTCGTGCGTCGCCGACCGGCCGAGCAGGTATCGATCGAAGGGCAGCCCAGGCACGTACTCCATGGTGAAGAACCACATTGCACCATCGGAGATGAGCTCGTAGAGCGTTACCAGATTCGGGTGCTTGACGTCGGCCAGGGCGCGAAACTCGCGTTTGAACCGGTAAAGGTCCGTGCCGCTCGACAGGTTGAGGGTCTTGAGCGCGACCTCGGTGCCGGATTGTTCGTCGAGGACCAAGTGCACGCTGCCCGCCCCCCCGGTACCGAGGAGACGAATCGGCTTGAAGCGCGAAGTTCCCGAAAAGAGCATGGCGCGGTCATCTAGGGGCCTCGGATGCGCGGCTGGCCCTGGCGCCGTCACGGTAGCACGGGGAACTGAGCCGGACCGCGTGATCGGCAAAGTTCCGACGCTCCCGGTGTAGACCAAGTGTAGGCGATAGTAAGAGAATCGCGCAGTTTTCCCTTCCTTTCCTCCGCCGGAGATTCTGGTTTCTTGGAATCTATCGGAGAGCACGAAATTGCCGTATGATGATCACCCCCGGTTGGCTTGGCCGGGCAGGTTACGAGTTCCGTGGGCCAAGTTCTATGTCAGCCGATCTGTCGACATCCTCCGATGCGTTGAAATCGAGCGGCGAACGCGCGCGGCTCGTCGATGCGGAATTCGACATTCACGCCGTTCTCCGGGCGCGCAGCATGCAGAGCCATTTCCAGCCGATCATCTCCATCCGCGGGAAGAAGGTCATCGGGCTCGAGGCGCTGATTCGCGCGACCAATCCAGAAAGCGGCAACGCCATCTCGCCCGCCTACCTTTTCGACGCCGCCAGCCGGCACAAGCAATCGCTGGTGCTCGATCGTCTCTGCCGGGAATCCGCCCTGTCGGGCTTCGCCACCATCGCTGGCCTCGATCCGGATCTCATCCTCTTCGTCAACGTCGATGCCTCCAGCCTCGGCCGCTCTACCGCCGAGTCCAGCGCTCTCATCAAGATGACGGAGGAGCACGGCATCTCTCCCGAGCGCGTCGTCATCGAGATCATCGAGTCCAAGATCGACGACGTGGGCGCCTTGCTGCGTTTCGTCGCCGACCACCGCAAGCGCGGGTTCCTCATCGCTCTCGACGACATGGGCACCGGCCACTCGAATCTGGAGCGCATCCCCACCATCAAGCCCGATATCATCAAGCTGGATCGTTCGCTCATCCAGAACATCGACCGCGAATACCACAAACAGGAGCTGTTCGACTTCTTCATCAAGATGGCCCACCGGATCGGGGTCTTCGTCGTGGTCGAAGGCATCGAAACCGAGGCCGAGGCCCTGTCGTGCCTCGAACGCGGGGCGGATCTGGTGCAGGGGTTCTACTTCGCGCGTCCCCAGGCCCCGGATCCCACGTGCATCGAACGCGGGCTGGAATATGCCAGCCGCTTGCGCGGGGTGCTGACCGACCACCTGAAGCGTAAGTTCACCAAGCGCAAGCTGCAGTACAAGCAGTACAACGACATCGCGTGCCGCATCACCGCCGTGGTGGAAATGAGCAATCCCGCCGACTACGGGGTCGTCATCGAGAACGCCCTCATGCGTTTCCCCTCGGCGGAGTGCGCGTACGTCATTCACGAATCGGGCCGCCAGATCACCCCCATCATCTTCAATCCGAGCTGCAACCACCGCAAGCGCACCACCATCTTCGGTCCCAGCCCCGCGGGCGGCAACCTGAGTGCCCGGGACTACTTCATGTATCTTGGCACGCACCAGCGGCGCTACGTGACCCACCCGTACGTTTCCATGGCCACCGGCAGTGTTTGTGTCACAATTTCCAACCGTGTGAGCCTGTCCTCGGGCGAGTCTTACGTCGTGTGCGTGGACATCAACCTGTCCAGGGAAGCCACCGCCTGAGCTTGTCGGGCGGGGGCGGACGCGAGGCGGGCAAACCGACGTCGTGTGACACTTGTCTTCCGTGCTCAAGCTCATCATCAACCTCGCGGGAACCGGCATGGTTCCCGGCAAGGCCGACAACCCCGCGCTGCCCATCACGCCAAGCGAGATCGCCGACGACTGCGCCCGCTGCTGCGCGCTGGGCGTGAGCCTCTTGCACTTGCACGCCCGCGACGAGCAAGGCCAGCCGACCTGGAAACCCGACATCTACCGCGACATCGTCCGGCGCGTGCGGGAGCGGTGCCCGCGCGCCGTGATCTGCGTTTCCACCTCGGGCCGGACCTTCAAGGAATTCCCCGAACGCGCGGCCGTGCTCGATCTCGATGGCGACGCCAAGCCCGACATGGCGTCGCTGACCTTGGGATCGCTGAATT
>JADGRD010000652.1 GCA_017881285.1 Pseudomonadota bacterium
GGTTGCTACTCGCGCTCGCTCAACCGCATGTTCCACGACGTGACCGGTTTCGCCCTGCTCGCGGAACCGCATCGGCAGGCCGATCGCGCCTCGCTGGCCATCGCCCAGGGCTGGATCAAGTTCGATCCCCTGTTCACCGTGGGCCTGCTCGCGAGCAAGGCCGAACGCCTCTTCGTCCACGAACGCGCCCTGCTCTACTGGCCGCTGTTTCGCTCGGGCGTCCTGCCCGAGCCCTACCGCGCCTTCTTCGGCCGCCATCAGCGCGCCATCGAATCCGTCGCGGACGCCTTCTGGCTGGCCACCCTCGCCCTGGGGCTCTTCGGTTGCGGCCTGGCCTATGCACGCAAGCAGTGGCTCGCGCTTTCCCTGCTGCCGCAAGCCGCGATCTTGGCCGCGCTCTACACCGCCATCTTCTCCGAGCCGCGCTACCGGATGCCCATCTGCATGCTGCTGCTGCCCCTGAGCGCGATGGCCATCGCATGGCTGTTCCAGACGGGGCGCGGACTGTGGCGAAAAACCTTGCCTTCGTCTTGGCAGCGCGAAGTTGTCATTGCCGGTGGGCTGGTTGTTCTCGTCTTCGCTCTGGCGCCCCTGCTGGCCTGGGCCGGGGGACGTCTGCGCGAGGGCCATCGCTGGGCCGTCCACGAGTGCGCCATCGCGGGACGCACGCGCTTCTGCGCCTGGCGGACCGTCGCTGCGAGTGGCGACCTTCGTGGCGAGCCAGGCGTCAAGGGCGTGTGGAACGGCGTCGGCATCGCGGTACCCGCGGCCGCGTCGGGCCGAGCAGCCACCCTCACGGCCGAAACCGAGCTCGCGCTTTCCCCTGGCGACTACGCCCTGGCCGCGGAGATCGATCTGGCGCCCACCCGTCCTACCGGGAGCGGAGACGTATCGATCACCATCCTGGCCAACGAGGAGTTGCTCGCGCTGCCGATCCCACTCGCGGAAGTACCAGCCGCGGATCGCGGAGAATCGCCGCTCGCCTGGCGGGCGGCGCTCCACCATGGTGGTGGACCGTTGCGCCTCCGCGCACGGATCGACGTACCCGCCGGGGCACAACTGACAGCCCCGAGCCGCGTGTGGCTCAGTGACTGGAGCCTCGTGCCCGGCAACAAACCTTAGGAGAGACGGCCCAACCCGCCTCCCCGGCAGGGTGGCGGAGGCTTACCAGCCGCCGCCGCGACGACTACCACCACCGCGACCATGGCCCTCGCCGTGATCGCGACCGCCGTGGCCGCCACCCCCACCGCCGAATCCACCGCCACCGCCGCTGCGCGGGGCGCGCTCGCGGGCTTCACTGACGTTGATGGGGCGGCCCTGGATCTCGCGGCCGTTCAGGGTTTCGATGGCCTGGGCGGCCTCGGCATCGGTCGTCATCTCGACGAAGGCGAATCCGCGCGGGCGGCCGGTGTCCCGGTCGAGCACGACCTTGACCTCCTTCACGACCCGTCCATTCTCGCCAAAGACATCCTTCAGTTCCGGCTCCGTCACGTTGTACGACAGATTGCCAACATAAAGCCTCGTTCCCATTTACATTCTCCTCTTGCGTCTCACGTCTCTTCACACTTTCCTGAACCGTAGGCGTGCGAACCGGCCAGGACGGATTGCTTGTCCAAATCGTCGACTAAAGCAGATTGAGGCCGCTCCTCGGCAGCGCAGGTAGACGAGGGCCACTACGCTCCACCACACCGAGCCCTGGGTTTTCGGTCGGGAAAAAGCGGCTCATGGAATGAGCACAAAGAAATGAACGGCCGGAAGACACCTGAGGGACTCGCTACGTCGTCCAAAGCTACCAAGGTTCCGCCTGGCTTGTCCAGCATTGTGGGTTTGTGACGCAGCGAGGTTGTAAGCCCTGCCGAAATCCACAGCGCGGGCCCGGCCAGCCTGGCTTGACCTCGCCGTAGAACGCTAGAGCGCGGCCACCACGGCTTGGCCGGCTTCCACGGTGCTTGCGCCCTGGTGGCCGGCGGGCGCGATGTCGGCGGGCAGCACCCCGCGCTCGATGGCGGCGTTGACGGCCCTCTCGACCGCCGCGGCCTCGGCTTGCAGGCCCAGGGAATAGCGCAGCAGCATGGCCACGCTGAGAATGGTCGCGTAGGGATTGGCGATACCCTTGCCCGCGATGTCGGGCGCGCTGCCGTGGATGGGCTCGTAGAGCCCGCGCTTGCCCTCGCCCAGCGAAGCCGAGGGCAGCAGCCCCATCGAGCCCGCCAGCACGGAGGCCTCGTCGGTGAGGATGTCGCCGAACATGTTCTCGGTGACGATGACATCGAAGCTGGCCGGCTTGCGCATGAGGTACATGGCGCAGGCGTCGACCAGGATGTGCTCGAGGCTGATGTCCGGAAATTCCTTGCGGACGATCTCCTCGGTCACCTGGCGCCACAGGCGCGAGGTCTCGAGCGCATTGGCCTTGTCGACGGAGGTCAGTTTCTTGCGCCGGCCGCGCGCCAGCTCGGCCGCGCGTCTGACCACGCGACGAATCTCGTGGGCAGTGTAGGCGCAAAGGTCGCTGGCACTGTCCGCCGTCCGCTGCTTTTCGCCGTAGTAGAGCCCGCCGGTCAGCTCGCGGACCACCAGCAAGTCCACGCCCTTGAGCACCTCGGGCCGCAGGGTCGAGGCATGGATCAGCTTGGGATGCGTGGTGACCGGCCGCAGGTTGGCGAAGAGGCCCAGCTCTTGGCGAATCGTGAAGAGACCCTGCTCGGGCCGCACCGGCGCGTTCGGGTCGTCCCACTTGGGTCCACCCACCGCGCCGAGCAGGATGGCGTCGGCGGCCTGGCACAAGGCCGAGGTTTCCGGCGGCAAGGCCGTACCCATCGTGTCGATGGCGCAGCCGCCGATGAGCGCCTCGCGAAACTCGATCTGGTGACCGAACTTGCTGGCGACCGCCCGCAGGACGCGCACGCCCTGGGCCGTGACCTCGGGGCCGATGCCGTCGCCGGGGAGAACAACAATCGTGGCCTTCATGGCCGCGGTTCTTAGCACAGACGAGAACCATCTGCCGGACCAGGCAAACGGCTCCTCACCCTATCCCTCTCCTCGCGCAGCGAGGAGAGGGGACCGGAGCGCCACTTCCCGCCTCGCCCCGCAACGAATGGCCACGCTACTCGTCTTGGCTGCGCTCGCCTTGGCCGTCGTCACCCTCGTGGGGATGGGCGCCGAACGCCGCGGTGTTCACCGCG
>JADGRD010000653.1 GCA_017881285.1 Pseudomonadota bacterium
TGCGGGACGGTCCTAGGCCAGTGCCTAGCAGTCCGGCGACGAAATTTCTGCTAGCCGCCTGACAATAGGGGCCGCGCCGACGGCCGTCAACCGCGAGCGCAAAGGATCAGCGCACCTGCCGCCATGACGGGAGTGCGCCAAGCCAGGATATCGCGAGAGGCCCCTCCGGTTTCGCTTGTGCAGGGAGGTGGTTTTCCGCATGATCGCGTCCGCCCATGGAGGCCCAACATCCGGCCAAGCAGACACCGCTCTATTCCGCGCATCAGCGTCTGGGTGCGCGACTGATCGATTTTGGTGGCTGGCTCATGCCGGTCAACTACCCGGCGGGCATCCTCGAGGAGCACAAGGCAACGCGGCTCGCGGTCGGCGTCTTCGACGTTTGCCACATGGGGGAGATCCACTTTCGTGGTCCGCGCGCCACCCAAGCCGTGCAGCGCCTGGTGACGAACGACGCGGGCGCCCTGCGTGATGGGCGCGCGCTCTACGCCGTCGCCTGCCATCCGGATGGCGGCATCGTCGATGACCTCATCGTCTACCGCGTCGCCAGCGACCACATTCTTATCGTGGTGAACGCGTCCAACATCGAAAAGGACTACCGGCACTTCGTCGAGAACGCGGGCTCGCTCTGCCAGATCGATGACGAATCGGCCAAGACCGGGCTCATCGCCTTCCAGGGTCCGCAGGCCGCGGCCGCGCTCACCGGCCTGACCGGCGCCGATCTCGCTGCCTTGCCCTCGTTCGCGTTCCTTACCAGCCGCAAGGTCGCGGGACGCCCCGTGTGGATCGCGCGAACCGGGTATACCGGCGAGGACGGTTTCGAGCTCTTCTGTTCGCCCGAGGACGCGTTGCCCCTCTGGGACGCCCTCATCGATGCGGCCGCCACCGTGGGCGGTAAGCCGGTCGGGTTGGGGGCGCGCGACACCTTGCGCCTGGAGGCACGCCTCTCGCTCTACGGCAACGATCTCGACGACACCACCACGCCGCTCGAGGCCGGGCTCGGCTGGGTGGTCAAGCTCGACAAGGGCGACTTCATCGGCAAGGAGGCGCTCCTACGGCAACGCGCGGCCGGCCTGCGGCGCAAGCTGGTCGGATTCGAGATGCGCGAGCGCGGCATCGCCCGCCATGGCTACGCCATCCTCGACGCGCAGTCCGGGGCTCGCCTGGGCGAGGTCACCTCGGGCACCGTCGGCCCGTCGGTCGGCAAAAACATCGGCATGGGCTACTTGTCGCCCAGCCACGCCGAGCCGGGCACGCGCATCGTCATCGACTGCCGGGGCAAGCCCGCGCAGGCAGAGGTCATCAAGGGTCCGTTCTACCGCCGGAAGGGCGCGTAGCCCGGGCTCGCCAAAGGAGCCAGCAAGCAACATGAGCGACACCTATCCGAACGATCTTCTCTACACCGAGGACCACGAATGGGCCCGCCCCGAGGGTAACCTCGTGACCGTGGGCATCTCCCAATTCGCCGTCGAGCAACTGGGCGACGTCACCCAGGTTGATCTCCCGCGCGAGGGAGAGGTGCTCAAGCAGAACGACGCCTTCGGCTCGGTGGAATCCGTGAAAGCCGTGTCCGATCTGCTGTCGCCGATTTCGGGCAAGGTCGTCAAGGTGAACACCACCCTGCAGGATTCGCCCGAGTACGTGAACGAAGATCCCTACGACGGCGGCTGGATGATCCAGATCGAGGTCGGCAGTCCCGACGAGCTCAAGAAACTGATGGATGCCGCCGCCTACGAAACCTTCTTGCAAGAGCACGAGGACTAGGCCCCACGCGATGCCCGCCACGGTCCAGGACGAATTCCTCTCCCGCCACCTCGGCCCGCGACCAGCGGATCTGGTCGATATGTTACGCGTGGTGCGAGCGGCCTCGCTCGACGACCTCATCGCGGAGGCAGTTCCCGCCGCCATCCGCACCGGTCGGCCACTCGCTCTACCGCCGGCCCTCTCCGAGCACGAAGTCCTGACCGAGTTGCGCCGTCTGGGCAGCCGCAACCGCCGCGTGCGGGCGTACATCGGCATGGGGTACGCGGAAGCCATCCTGCCCGCCGTGATCCTGCGCAACATCTTGGAGAATCCCGGTTGGTACACGGCGTACACGCCCTACCAGGCCGAGATCTCGCAGGGCCGCCTGGAAGCGCTGCTCAATTTCCAGACGATGATCATGGATCTGTGCGGGATGGAGGTGGCCGGGGCGTCCCTGCTCGACGAGGCGACAGCGGCCGCCGAGGCCATGCACATGTTCGCGAGCCTGGCGGAGCGCGACGACGCCAAGGTGTTCTTCGTTTCGGAACTGTGCCACCCGCAAACCATCGCGGTGGTGAAAACCCGCGCCGCCGCCCTCGGCATCGAGATCGTCACCGGCGACCATGCGACCTTCGCCTTCGATGGCCGCGCCTTCGGGGCGCTCGTGCAGTACCCCACCACCGACGGCAAGATCTTCGACTACCGCGCCTTCTGCGACAAGGCGCACCAGGGCGGCGCACACGTGGCCGTGGCCGCCGATCTCCTCTCGCTTTCGCTGCTCGTACCGCCGGGAGAGTTCGGAGCCGACGTCGCGCTGGGCAGCGTGCAGCGCTTCGGCCTGCCACTCGGCTACGGTGGCCCGCACGCCGCGTTCTTCGCCACGCGCAAGGAATTCACGCGCAAGATTCCGGGACGCCTGGTCGGGGTTTCGCGGGACTGCCACGGACAGACCGCGTTCCGCCTAGCGTTGCAGACGCGCGAACAGCACATCCGCCGCGAGAAGGCCACCAGCAACATCTGCACCTCGCAGGTCTTGCCCGCGGTCATGGCCAGCATGTTCGCCGTGTACCACGGCGCCGACGGCATCCGCGCCATCGCCACGCGCGTGTCCCGGCGCGCGGCCACCCTGGCGCAGGCCCTGACCAGCGCCGGGCTGCGGGTGGCCTCGCCGACGCTCTTCGATACGGTACGCGTCGACGCCACTGCGCCCGCCATCGCCGCCTGCCACGCGCGCGCCGAGGCCTCCGGGATCTGCCTGCGGCAGCTCTCGCCGACCGCGCTGACCATCACGCTCGACGAAACCACCACCAACGCCGACGTCGAAACCATCGTGCGCGTGCTGGCCCCCGCTACCGCGGCGAACATCAAGCTGGAGGAGGCGGCGTTGGCCATTCCCCCGGCGCTGGTGCGCACGAGTGCGTTCTTGCAGCACCCGAT
>JADGRD010000654.1 GCA_017881285.1 Pseudomonadota bacterium
GCCCACCGCCGACGGCGAGCGCGGGAAATCCTCCGCGCGGACGTGGACGCCGACGACGGCGCTCTCAGCCCGGAAGGATCGCTGCAGAGCAAGCAATCCGTTGCGCTGCTGATGGCCGCGCTCGAACGCCTACCCATGTCCCGACGAGCCGTGGTCGTCATGCACGACCTCGGCGATGTTCCCATTGTCGAGGTCGCGCGAAGTCTATCCATCACGCGATTCGGCGCCTACGCCAGGCTCCGCAAGGGCCGAAGGGAATTGGCTGCGGCCGTCCGACGGCTGTCGAGGGGAGAACCAAGAACATGAAGCGCCACAATCCTAACTCTGATACCGAACTGGATGTGCTGCTGGAGTGCGGCAAAATCATCCAGCGTGTACCGGAGGTTGTCCGCGCGCGCTCTCTTTCGCGTGCACGCGCGACCATGGCGGCGATGGCAGCACTCCCGTACGAGTCGATCCCCGCCGTGCGAAGGCGCGGTCTGACCGTCGCGTTGGCGGCCTCGCTTGCGTTGGCCGTCGGCGCAGCCGTCGCGACAGCTGCCCTTCGGGGCCAAGCGCCGAGTCCCAGCCAGCCAGCCCCGCCCGCCATCCCCTCCACGGCGCGGCCGGTGCACCACTCCACACTCGAGGTGCCGCTATCGTCACCGATGGCCGCGCCCCACTCCAGGTTCACGGCAAAGCCCCAACGCTCCGGGCGTCCGGCTGCTGCCCAGGAGTCCTATGCGGCCGAGCTCGACCTGCTTGCGCGGGCTCAAGTTGCGTGTACGGCCCGAGAATTTGCCGATGCGCTCGCGCTGGTCGCGGAGCATGGCCGACGGTTCCCGAGCGGCCGCCTCGCCGAGGAGCGGGAGGGCTTGCGCGTGCGTGCCCTGGCGGGCGCGGGACGCACGGAGGAAGCGCGCCGTGCCGCTGCTGCCTTCGCGGGTCGATTTCCTCGCAGCATACTGCTGCCGCGCCTGAGTGGAGAGCCCAGGTAGAGCAAGCACCCACCTGCTGGGGCGTACTGAGGCGGCCGGGCCGGGGCCAGCTGCGCCTGATCTACTGATGCGAGCCTCTCCCTTACTGCTCGACCTCGAACCACAAGTGGCACGCAGGCGCACTATCGCAAGCCACGTGACGGAATCCGAGATTTGAGCCCACTGTTCGACATGATACCCTCGGCTCGGTGGTTTGCATGCGCGCAAGACGATCCCACCTAGTCGCCCTTCCCTTTCTTCTCGGGTTCCTAGGTTGTGGGACCCACGGTGTTACGTCTGGCGGTGCTGGCGGGGCTGGGAAGGCAGGTGCCGGAGGCACTACCGGCCAAGGTGGCTTCAGTGGGACTGGCGGCGCAACAAGCAGCGGCGGGGTTTCAGGCAATGGAGGCGCTCCGAGCACCGGCGGTGCGATGGGCCGCGGAGGCGTCACGGGCAGTGGTGGCGCCCCGAGCACCGGCGGTGCAACAGGCCGCGGAGGTGTCACGGGCAGTAGTGGTGCTCCAGGCACTGGCGGCGCGCCAGGCAGCGGCGGCACGACCGGGACCAGCGGCACCACGGGCGCTGGCGGCTCGCCGGGGAGTGGCGGCGCGACAGGCAACGGTGGTGCCGCCGATGGTGGCAGCCGCGATGGGGGTACGACGGCCCGCGACGCGGCAGACCCGAATACCCCAGATGCTGGCGGGGGAGGTTCGGGAGGATTCGATCCCTGTCCCGCAACCGGCAATTGCAAGATTCTGCCGCTCGGAGACTCCATCACGGCAGGCGCGGGCGCCCAACCAGGCGATAATGGGGGATACCGCGTCGAGCTTTTCACCAAGGCGGTGAGCGACAACAGGCACATCACCTTCGTCGGGAGTCTGTCCAGCGGGCCAAGCACCGTCGCTGGCGCTACATTTCCCAAGAACCATGAAGGCCATATTGGGTGGACGATTACTCAAATCAACAACATTGCCACGACGGCCCAGACAGTGTCCGTATCTGGGACATCCTCCGCCGGTGCTCTCAGGGACATGCCGAACATCGTGCTCTTGTTCATCGGCACGAACGATGAAGGCTACGCAAGCAGTGAGGCGGGTGCATCGGACAGGCTTGCAACACTCATCGACAAGATCATCGCGGCACTTCCCAATGCCCTTCTCGTCGTCTCCTCGATCTATCCATTCCCCGGTTGCCAATCAACCAACTACACACCGACCCAATGCGCCGCCAATGTCGCGACGTACGACGCCGAAATACCCGGCATTATCCAACAACGCGTGGCCCAGGGTAAGCACGTGCTCTTCGTGGACATGTCCACACCCCCGACCGGCGCGCTTAGCACGGACGGCGTCCACCCGAATGACACCGTCGGCTACCCGTGGATGGGCGACAACTGGTATACGGCGATCAAATCGTATCTGCACTAGAAGCGTGTTGCGCAGTGGCGGATGGAACCCTCCGCAGACGAGGATTCGTACTCTGCAGTCGAGCTTGGCAATGGAATCGAGGCGATGCTGGCGGTCCTGGTCCAGTGGCTCGACGGTGACCACTGAATGAAGGCAACGCCCCCTGTCGGCGCCCGAACGACAAGCCAGCCAAAGGACAGCTCAAGCTCGCGACGCTTCATGACATCCGCATGCGCCATGGAAGGACTCGGCAATCTGCCGCATGCTCCTTCGGCTGGGTCGATTTCTTAACGGAAGCCTGAACTAGTGTCACTGCCTGACTACAACAGGCTCTATAATCTGAAACCAGAGGTTCCTCATGAAACGCCTTCGCTGCAGCCCGAATGATGAGGTTCACATGCGAAAGTTTGCACTTACAGGATTCACGGTGCTTGCCCTTCTGTCCATGTGGAGTGCGTGCGGATCGCAAGGGGGCACTGGCTCCGCGGGCGGCGCAATGTCGGGCGGCGGCTCGGGCCTGGGCGGATCATCTGCCGTGGGCGGTGCCCAGGGCTCGGGCGGGTCCAGCGCCGCGGGCGGAGCGACCAGTTCTGGCGGCCAGCCGGAAACCGGTGGTGCGAGCGGTACCGGTGGTCGCAGCGGTTCGGGCGGCGCCAGCGCCGTAGGCGGAGCGACCAGTTCTGGCGGCCAGCCGGGAACCGGTGGCGTGACCAGCTCTGGCGGCCAGCCGGGAACCGGTGGCGAGGGCCGGACCGGCGGTCGCAGCGGCTCGGGCGGCGCCGGCGCCGCAGGCGGAGCGACCAGTTCTGGCGGC
>JADGRD010000655.1 GCA_017881285.1 Pseudomonadota bacterium
TGGAACGCGAAAAGGGGTTGCCGTGACAGAGATGTCGACGCGGGTTGCTTTACAACCGTGACCTGCGGTGATGCGTCTGGACCAGCAATGTCTCATGAACGATCGTTAGCGTGACCCTTCAACTTGACGGACCAGCCGGCTGGCCCGAACCGCAACGGTTCGGCTTGTCTCGGCCGCTGAGCGTCTGGCTGACTTCGGGGATGCGGTGAAAGTCTTGGACACGCCCACCGAACGCCTCGAAGGGACCGGGCGACTTGTACCCGCAACTGCCGATCACACCTTGGCGCAATGGGCGCAATGCTGTTGGCTGGAGTCGTTTCAAATGGCAACCCGAACAACGTTCTGAACGCGTCGGTAAGCATCACCGCTTGGACGCTCACCGGTATGGACGTCGAAACCGGGGTACGCCGCGGATCGCGAGCGGCACCGGCCACGGCGGCGGGCGGTTGTCGCCTATTGATCGGCCTTGCGATTGGAACCAGTTGACGGCTGAACACCAACGGTGTGTGGGGAGCGCGCCGCCGCTTCGCCGCGTCAGTCTCGCGGTGCCGTGGCTTCGACCCAAGTCGTCCACGGCCGCCGCGGATTACGACGCCGCCGCGACACAGGCAACCCGGTCAACGGGTGGCGCTTGACGTGTGCCTGGCCAGAGCCCGGGCCGGGGTGCAGGACGTCCGCGGAGTGGGCCAACCGGCGCTTGACCCACTCAGCGGCCGCGTTCACCGCTTGCGGTTCCAATCTGGAAATCCTAGCTTCCGCGTGGTCCGGAACACTACGATCTCCGGTAATCACCATCTTCCGCTCGCAACGGAAGATGGTGATTAGGAGAAAGTGAGAGTGTGACATGTCACCGCTAACGCCCCCTCAGACGCCGCAGCTGCTTCGCGAAGAGGACATCCTGACGGCAGCTCTTGCTGAGATCCGCGAACGCCTTCCTGCTGGTTGGCGCATGGATCTAGTAGAGCAGAACCGACATCGCCGACCAGACGCGATGGTCAAGTTGACTGCTAACGATGGATCGACGTCGACCCTGGTCGTTGAGGCCAAGCGGAGTCTCGTGACGCGTGACCTGCCCGCGACTCTCGCCCAGATCAACGACTACATCGAAGGTGGCGGTCTGAAAGACACCGATAGGCCCGCGGTTCCGCTTGTCGTCGCGCGGTACCTGGCGGCACCGTTGCAAGCCTGGTTGAGCGAACGCGGTGTGGCTTTTGCAGATGCAACCGGCAACCTTCGCATCACGCTGGACCGACCGGCGCTGTTCCTTCGAGATGTAGGAGCTACGAAGGATCCATGGCGGGGGCCCGGCCGCCCGAAGGGCAACCTCATTGGGGAACCTGCTGCCAAGGTCGTCCGGGCACTGGTCGACTACACACCTCCCTACACGGTGCCCCAACTCGTGCAACTAGCAGGCGCCTCTACAGGCCCGACGTACAGGGTGGTCGAGTTCCTCGCTGAGCAGGCTCTGATTGAACGGCCGGAACGAGGACCGATCGAGCAAGTGAACTGGCGTGAACTACTCGTGCGGTGGTCTCTGGACTACGGGTTCCTTCGTACCAATCAGGTGACGACTTACTTGGCGCTGCGCGGCCTACCCGCCTTGATCAAACGGCTCGCCGGCATGCCTCGTCGTGGGGATCTCCGGTACGTGGTCACAGGCTCTCTTGCTGCTCAGCAGTGGGCGCCCTACGCACAACCTCGCGCGGCGATGCTCTATTGCGACAATCCCGAATTGCTGGCGAAGGAAATCGACTTGCGTCCGGTGGACACCGGCGCAAACGTGCTGCTTGCCCGGAGCACGTACGACGTGGTTTACGGCCGCATGAGCAGCGTCGATGGCGTCGACGTGGTTGTCCCTAGCCAAGCGGCAGTGGACTTGTTAACGGGGCCGGGGCGGAATCCCGCCGAAGGCGAAGCGCTTTTGGACTGGATGGAGGCGAACCTTAGTGATTGGCGGCGATGATGACCTGCTCGTCCGTGCGCGGGCCGTGTTGCTCGACGCGTTGGTCGCTCTGGCGGAGCATCGAAACTCTCTCGTCGTGATCGGAGCGCAAGCCATCTATCTTCAAACGGGCGGCGCTCTGGTCGCGGTGGCCGAGGCGACCAAGGACAGCGATCTCGCCGTCGACGCCCGCGTCTTGCGGGACCATCCTCTGATCGACTCAGCGATGGAACGTGCAGGCTTCATCCTGAACCCGACGACGAATCAGCCCGGTGCCTGGATGAGCGCGAACGGCATCCCTGTGGATCTGATGGTTCCTGAAGCGATCGCTGGCGCTGGCGGAACGCGCAGCGTGACGCTTCCACCCCACAGTAAGCGAGCATTTCGGCGCGCAGCAGGACTCGAGGCCGCCGTGGTCGACAACAACGAGATGGAGATCCGCTCTCTCGCTGCGAACGACGCGCGCGCCGTCACGGCACGCGTCGCCGGACCAGCCGCGCTACTGGTGGCGAAGTTGCACAAAATCGCCGAACGACAGAACACTCCTGGCCGTTTGGTGGACAAGGACGCCCACGACATCTACCGACTGCTCGTTGCAGTTCCAACCGACGAAATCGCGGCAGCCCTCGAACGGCTCCTCGGCGACTGGCTTGCCGGGCCGGTAACCAGTCAGGCCATGACTTTCCTGAGCGAGTTATTCGCTGCCGGCCCTTCCGCGCTCGGGGCGGACATGGCAGGTCGGGCAGAGGCCGCTGTGGGTGAGCCAGAAACGGTTGCACAAGCGGCGTCCCTTCTTTCGAACGACCTGCTCGAGGCCGTAAAGCGGCGACTCTAATCTAATTACTTCTACCTGAAGAAAACTGATGCAGCAGCCGAAGCCTGCGCATTGAACCCGCCGCCTGCCCCCAGGGCGACTTCGTGGTGGCGACCTGGCGGGGCGGTCGCGAAGGCGCCTCTCGGTTCATATGCTCGCTACCTCGATTACGAGGACAACGGCGAAATAAATGCTAGATCAGTCGATCAGTCTTGCCTGCCCCAGGACGCTCTGGTCGCAGGATAATGCCCTTTCTTCTGCATTGACGTCTGCTTGGCTCCGCGCTACTGGGAGTCGGGTTCGGGTGCGGTGGTCCGGCGGAGTTGGGTGGCCATCTGGTAGGTGGGGTGGCGGTCGAGGTTGTGCCGGGAGCGGTCGTAGCGGCGGGTGGTGCGGGGGTCGGCGTGGCCCATGGCGT
>JADGRD010000656.1 GCA_017881285.1 Pseudomonadota bacterium
GGAGCTGCTCCGGCCGTCCGCGGCCGGATGCCAAGCGACGACCGAGAGTGCCATGGACGCGCGCAGCGCGGCCGTTGGCACTCGTCCGACGGGCGGGACATGTCCTTCCCCCGTTGCAGCCGTCCGCTCGCCGAAGCCGAGCGGCGCTACATCTGGCGGCGACACTAGCTCCAGGCTTTCTTGAGGAGCCAGGTCTTCACGACTTGGGTGAGCGCCACGTAGCAGCCCACCGTGACGAGCAGGAACGGCCAGTAGAGACCGGGCAAGGGCGTGAAGCCCAGCGCCCCGGCAATGGGCGAGAACGGTAGGTAGACGCCGGCGGCAATCACCGCGAGCGTGGTCAGGCCCATTGGCCAACTCGCCCGGCTTTGCACGAGCGGCATCTTGTTGGTGCGGATGACGTGGATGATGAGGGTTTGCGTGATGAGCGACTCGACGAACCAGCCGGTCTGGAAGAGCGCGGCGTGGTCGGGATGGTTGGCCCCGAACACGAAGTACATGAGCAGATACGTGGTGTAGTCGAACACCGAGCTGCATGGGCCGATGAACAGAATGAACTTCGTGATGTCGTTCATCGACCATGGCCGCGGTCGCGCCGTCTGTTCGGGATCGACGTTGTCGGCCGGGATCGGCACCTGGGAGAAGTCGTAGAGCAGGTTGTTGGTCAGGATTTGGATGGGCGCCATGGGCACGAAAGGCAGGAAGGCGCTGGCGCCCACCACGGACAGCATGTTGCCAAAGCTCGAGCTGGCCCCCATGCGAATGTACTTGAGGATGTTGGAGAAGACCTTGCGCCCCTCGAGCACGCCGTCGCCGAGCACGAGCAGGCTCTTCTCGAGCAGCACCAGGTCGGCGGATTCCTTGGCGATGTCGACGGCGGAATCCACGGAAACGCCGACGTCGGCGGCGCGTAGCCCGGGGGCGTCGTTGATGCCGTCGCCCAGGAACCCGACCACGTGGCCCTTGCTCTGCAGGGCCAAGATGATGCGGTGCTTGTGCGTGGGCGCCAGGCGGGCGAAGAGCGTGGTGCGCTCGACGACCTCCGCAAGCGCGGCGTCGGGCATGCCCTCGATCTGGCTGCCCAAAAGAACGTGCTCGGTGGGGATGCCGACCTCGTGGCAGATTTTCTTGCTTACCAGATCGTTGTCGCCGGTGAGCACCTTGACGGTCACGCCGTGCTCGCGCAGGGCCGCGATGGCGGGCTTGGTGGTCTCCTTGGGCGGGTCGAAGAAGGCCACGTAGCCGCGCAGGACGAGATCGGATTCGTCGGACTTGGCGTAGGCCGATTTGCGATCGAGGTCTCGGTAGGCGATGGCGAGAACGCGAAAGCCGTCGGCCGAGAGGCGGCGGTATTCATCGCGCAGATCCTCGATGAGGACCGTCTCCATCGGCATGACCTCGCCGTCGTACTCGAAGTGCCCGCAACGCGCGAACACCTCCTCGGGCGCACCCTTGCAGATGAGGCGAACCTGCCCCTCGGGCGTCTCGACGACCACCGACATCAGCCGTCGCCCGAAGTCGAACGGGATCTCGTCGAGCTTGCGGTGGGCCTGCACCCTGAACTGGTCGTGAATCTCCTCCTTATGCGCGAGCACCGCGCGATCGAGGACGTTCTTGAGCCCCGTCTGGAAGTGGCTGTTCAAGTAGGCCAGCATGAGAACGTCGTCGTCCTCAGCGAGCTGCACGTCGCAGTGCCGTTCCAACACCACGTGGTCCATGGTCAGGGTGCCGGTCTTGTCCGTGCACAAGACATCCATGGCGCCGAGGTTCTGGATGGAGTTCAAGCGCTTGACGATGACCTTCTTCTTGGACATCGCGATGGCGCCCTTCGATAGGCACACCGTCACGATCATGGGCAGCATTTCCGGGGTCATGCCCACCGCCACGGCCAATGCGAAGAAGAACGCCTCGTGCCAGTTGTGCCGAGCGAAACCGTTGATGAGAAACACCAGCGGCACCATCACAATCATGAAGCGGATCATCAGCCAGGTGAAGCGGCTGACCCCTTTGTCGAAACTGGTACTGACCCGCTGGCCGACGATGGCCTTGGCGATGCTACCCAGATAGGTGCTCCCGCCGGTGCCGACCACGACGGCCGTCGCGGTGCCGCTCTCGACGCTGGTGCCGAGGAAACACACATTCTTGAGCTCGAGCGGCGAGCCGCCCGTGACCGTTTCGCGGGTGTCAAACTTCTCCACCGGCATGGATTCGCCGGTGAGGCTGCCCTGAGTGACGAAGAGGTCCTTGCAGGACAGCAGGCGAACGTCGGCCGGGATCATGTCGCCGGCGGCGAGCCTGACGATGTCGCCCGGCACCAGTTCGGCGAGCGCAATCTCCCGCGCCACGCCGTCGCGCACCACGGTGGCAGTGACCCGGATCATCGCCTTGAGCTTGGCGGCCGCGGTGTCGGCGCGCGCCTCTTGCACGAAGCGCAGGGCCACCCCCAGCACGACCATGAGCAGCATGACGATGGCGGCCCGCAGATCGCCCGTCGCCGCGGAGAGAATGGCCAGCAGCGACAGCAGAATCACCAGCGGGTTCAGCACCGCCATGACCAGGAGGTCCCGCCAGCTATGGCCTTCCTCCTGGGCGACCGCGTTCTGACCGTACTTCTCGAGGCGCGCTTCCGCCTCTCCCTGCGTGAGTCCCGCCGCCGAGGTCCCCTGGGCCGCATACAGGGTCTCGACGTCGGCCGCCGCGGCCTCGGCGATGCGCGCGGTGATCCCCGCCGCGACCGCGGCCCGTCCTGGTTGGACAAGACGCTTGGGGAGAATCGAGGGAAGGGAAAATGGATTTCGCATGGGCCACGCCTGCGAACGAGCTTGGGATGTTTCTCGGATCCGCGACCGCTCTCGATCGGCCTTCCGCCACCGACGCCTGCACCGAAGTCAGTAGCGCCATCGCGCGGCCAGCGCAACCGAATTCGACCGCGAACCACGCGGGGAAGTCCCTTTTCCGTTGCATGCGATACAATCCCCAACCACCGCCGATGTCCCCCACCCCGACAGTTCCACCCCAGCCGTCCGGCCAGCAAGCCGCCCAAGTGGAGAAGAATCGCGTGGCGCTCGTGTCGGTCCTCGCGGCCATCCTGCTCACCGGGACCAAGGTGGCGGTGGGGCTATGGACGGGAAGCCTCGGTATCCTTGCCGAAGCCCTCCACTCCGGTCTCGAT
>JADGRD010000657.1 GCA_017881285.1 Pseudomonadota bacterium
CCCGGCCCAAGAAAACGCCGTGGTGGGTCCGAAATCGTCATGCGGTGTGAACCACGTTGTGCGCCCGGAGCATCTAGCTAGGGTATAGTGGATTGCAGAGCACAGGGACACCGATTCGTGAAGCCATACGAGCGAGTTATCGGAATCAGTTGCAGTCAGATGGTGGACTACTGCATGGACTACCTGGCGGGCAGCCTCCCGGCGGAGGAGCGGCAGAGTTTCGACGGCCACCTGTCCTACTGCCCTGAATGCGTCAAGTTCTTCGAGACCTACAAGAAGACCCCCGAGATCTCGCGCGAAGCGCTCTCCATCGAGATGCCCGAACGCGTCCGCGGCGAGGTCCGCAGCTTCCTGCGCCAGCGCTACAACAAGTAGCCGGGACGCCCAAATGGGGCCCGAGGGCCGGGTAGCGATGGACTTCGCCGAGCAGCGTGCTTGACAGACGGTGCGACAGAGGCAAGATGGCAGCAAGAGTATGCCCGTCGGCCTGGTTTGTCCCCGTTGCGATGCACTGACTGGCCTCGACGCGAGCCGGTGCCCTCTCTGCGAGGTGCCCCTCGGCGAGCCGGACCAGCCGTCGTCACCCAATGCCCGCCCGCCCGCCTCTCTTCCGGAGGAGCACATGTCGACCCAAACCTGTCCTAGTTGTGGGAATACCGTTCCCGAGATCGACCGCTTCTGCGGCCAGTGCGGCACGCGCATGGATGGCGCCACTCCCCCACCCGCGGGCGGCGGCGCCGCCGGCAAGACCATGTTCTTCTCCGGCGTGCAGCTCTCCGGCGTCGCAAAGCTGGTGCTGGTCAAGGCGGACACCGGCGACGGCCTGGCCTACCAGTTGAGCGGCACCGAGCACGTCGTCGGCCGCACCGACGGCGCGATTCTCTTCCCCGACGATCCGCTGCTCTCGCCCCGCCACGCGAACTTCGTCTATCGCGACGGCCGGCTGTGCGTGCTTGACGAAGGCTCGACCAACGGCGTGTTCATCCGCATCCATTCCCCGGCGCGGCTGGAATCAGGGGCGGCCTTCCTCATCGGCGAGCAACTGTTGCAGGTGGAAGCCCTAGCTCCGGATTTCGGCCCGCAGCCCGACGCCGAGGGCACCTATTTCTACGCCAGCCCCAAGCGCGCCTCGAAGATGCGGCTCATCCAGCGCCTGCGCGGTGGCGATATCGGACTCATCGTGCGCGCGCGGGGCGACAGCATCACCCTGGGCCGCGAGGGCAACGACGTGAACTTCCCGGACGATCCCTTCATCTCCGGACGGCACGCCGAGGTCGCCATCGCGCCCGATGGCGCCTTCACCATCACCGACCAGGGTTCCAAGAACGGCACGTTCGTGCGTATCGCCGGCGAGACCCCGCTCGTCCACGGCGACTACGTCTTCGTCGGGCAGCAACTCCTGCGGGTGGAGATCACCTAGGAAAGGAAACGCACGATGATGCAGCCCACAACAACGGTTTGCGCGGAGGGTCTCTCGTGATCACCTGTTCTCGTTGCGGCAAGGAAAACCAGGACCTGTACAAGTTCTGCCTCGGTTGCGGCGCCAAGCTGCAAACGGCGCCCGCGCATGGGGCGGCACCCGCGCCGAAGCCTGCGCCTCCCGCGGACATGCTCCCGCCAATGCCGCCGCCCGAGTTGGGCAGCGAATCGATCAGCGTGGCGAAGACAGCGGTGCCCCCCGCGCCCGAGGGCTTCTCCGCCATGGGGCCCACCATCACCGCCACCTCCGGCGTGGCCCTTGGCGCCTTGCCGGGCCAGCCCCAGGCCATGGGTCCAACCCCCCCCCCGGTCGCGTCCCCCGAATTCGTGCCCCCGGCGGCCGCCGTGCCTGGATCCGGTCCGCGCCCTCTCGGCGCGGGGGGGCCTGCCGCCGGGCTCTCGGTGCAGATCGGCCTCGGCTCGGTTCCCATGCAGCTTCCCCTGCGACAGAGCCCGCTTCCGGCGAGCCCGCCGGCCAGTCCGCTCGGCGCGCCATCGATGCCCACGTCGGTGCCCGCGACTGCGATCCCGAGTATGCAGGCCCCGCACGTGTCCCCGTTTTCCCCGCCACCCGTCGAAAACGTCGCTTGCCCTAAGTGCGGCAAGCAGGTCGCGTCCGCGTTCGCTTTCTGTGGCGGTTGCGGCCACCGCATGAAGGGTGCCCCCGGGGCGGTGGCCGAGGCCGCCATCGCGCGCGCGGATGCGGTCGCGCCAGTACCCGTTCGCATCGCGCCGCAGGGGCACCTGACCCTCATTCGCCCCGACGGCACCGAGGGCGGCGTCTGCCCCCTCCACGAGGGCGCGAATCCGATTGGCCGCGGTCAAGGCACTCTCTTCGACGCCGATCCCTACCTGTCGCCTCGCCATGCCGAGTTCATGCTCGGCGAAGGCGGGCTCGAGGTGCGCGACTTGCACAGCTTGAACGGCGTCTTCGTGCGTATCACCGAGGAAGAGCCGCTGGAATCCGGCGATAGCTTCCGCATCGGCCAGGAACTGCTGCGCTTCGACGCTATCAATCCGCCGACGCCACTCGAGGACGGCACCGAGATCATCGGCACGCCCAATCCCGGGTACTGGGGCCGCCTCTCGGTGGTGGTGGGCCGTGACCTCGACGGTCCCGCCTTCCCGCTCTTCGACGAAACCGCCAACATCGGCCGCGAACGGGGCAACATCCTGTTTCCCGAGGATGGCTATGTCTCGGGCGGACACTGCCAGCTTTCGGTGCGCGAGGGCCGGGTCTTCCTCAAAGATCTCGGATCGTCGAACGGGACGTTCCTGCGCGTGCGCGAGAACCGCCCAGTGCCGTCGGGCAGCCTGATGCTGATGGGCCAGCAGCTCTTCCGCATCGGCTACAAGTAGCGACGGGGGAACGAAGCCCCCCCACCGCCGCCGACCTATTCGCCCGCAGTGAAACACGCCCGGCCTGGCGGGGCCTGGCGGTGCCTACTTCTTGTCCTGCCCTGGCTTCTTGCCGAAGAAGGCCTGGCGCATGTCGCCGGTCGACTTTGGCTCCACGTAGCGGAAGCCGTTCGGAATCTTGTAGCGGGTACCGTTGTCGAAATCGAGCGTGACATCGACCGGCCCCTTGTCGCCACTGGGCGTGATCACGCTGATCTTGTTGGTCGACGCGATCACGACTTGGTCGCAGACATGCGTGCCGAACGTGATGCGGGCCTGCGTCTTGCCGGG
>JADGRD010000072.1 GCA_017881285.1 Pseudomonadota bacterium
AGCGGGCTGTCACGGGGCCAAAGACGGCGGTCTTCATCGCGGTGCTCGACGGCCATGTTCCAGTTGTCGTCACTGTGAAGTTGTTGTCGTTGCCGCTGGTGAGGATGGCATAGGAGGTGATTGCGCCGTCGGTACTGGGCGATTCCTTGCCGGAGTAGAGGGGCACGTAGTTGAGGATTCCGACATCGGGGCGCTCGACGCCGAGGTCCAAGGTGATCGACTGCGGCAAGGCCCCCGACGATTGCCATACCGAATAAACATTGTAGGTGTCGACGCCGTCGATCGCGTTGGCCGCATTCCCACTCGTGGCGCTGGCGCCCACCGGCGTGTATGGCAGATCATTCTGCGCCCCTTGCGCCGGCAAGGGAGCTCGCTCAAGGTTGGGATTCCAGAGCGAGCCGACCTGGGTCAAGACGGCGACCATCGAGGCGTCCAGGAGGCCATCGCGATTGGGCGGACAGTTGAGTAGGAAATTCGTCCAGCGCCCCTCAAGAATCTGTAGGTGGTTCTGGACGATGTCGGTCGCGGTCATCAGGCCGCCGATGTCGGTATCCCAGAACCAGTTGTTCCCGCCGCTGCTATTGAGCTTTTGCATCTGGGTCGAGGGCAGAGTGTTGTCGGCGGGCGAGGTGATGCCCCAGGTCTCATCGTAGAGAGTTGCGTCCACATCCCACAGATTCATCAGCTGTGTCTGATCGAAGACGAGACAGCTTGGCTGCAGGGACTTCACCAGCTCGCGAATTTCCTGGTAGGGCACGGCATTGTGGCCCATCTGCCACGCCCAGCCCGTGAAAAGGACGTACGAGATCGTACCGTAGTTCGTCAGCAACTCCGTGAGCTGTGCCTTCAGGTAGTCGATCTGTGGACGCGAAATAGTGGTGTTGCCTACGCCGCTATTGCCTATGCCTTGGGTGGCGTCCCACATGGAATACAAGAACCCGACCTTGAGCCCACGGGCGCGAAAGGCGTCGACGAAGTCGCCTACTACGTCGCCTCGACCGTTGCGCCAGCTGATGGCGCCCACGTCGAATCGGGTGGTTGCCGTGTTCCACAGGGCGAATCCGTCGATGTGGCGGACGCTCAGGATGGCGTACTTCATTTTCGCGGCTACCGCGGCATTGGCCCACTGCGTGGTGTCGAGCTTGGTCGGATTGAACTGTTCGATGGGAAGATTGGCATCCGACCAGTTGCCGGTGTAGGTGAGGATTCCGAAATGGATGAGCATTCCGAACCGTAGGTCGACGTACGCTCGCTGCAAGTCTTCGAGGCCGGGCGGTGAACCGGCGTCAATGCCTGCGTCTTGCGCAACGGTGCCACCGTCATACTCGACGCCACCACCGTCGGAGGTTGGCACCCGTTCGATGACGTCCAGATTGCCGCGCGAACAACCCGCCAACGCGATGAGGATCGCAGCCCTTGGCCATGCGCGGTTCATTGCCAAGCCCCAAGGGTCAAAGTGAAAAGCAGGCTCGGACGGGTGGACGTGGCCACGACGGACCTATCAAAGCGGATGGTGGGATACGGCTCGGCGACCTGGGCATGGGTCGCGAATGCGATTTCGAAGCGCTCGGTCAGCGCGACCCCGATTCCGACGGCGCCGTCGAGCAGAAACGACCACAAGGCCGCTTCTCGGCCTTGGTATAGCGAAGTCGCTTCGCCCTCGGCGCGGGTGTGAAGCACGCCCGCCGCGAGGGAGACGGCGGGGCGCAGGTGCCGACCGAGAATGAAGCGGTAGCGTGCCCCCAGCAGCGCAAACTCCTCGGCGACTTGGGCGCTACCTAGGTTGTTTTGCACGCTGGCATGCGAGCCGTAGCCAGCCACGGCAAGCTGGGCGACCAGCGACGGGTTGATCGCCCAGCCAAGGCGCACGACAGGCAGGAGCGATGGCCCGACGTCGCCCAAGCCGATGACGGCCGCGCCACCGATCTCGACGCCGAAGCGTCGTGATCGACTCGGTAGCCTCTCGCTATCAACGAAATGCACTACAGCCGGAGGAATCGACTTGGCTTCGCCAGGGCGGGTATTGGGCCTCAGGTCGATTTCCAGAAAGCTGGCGCGCAGAAGCTCAAGCGCGTGGATCGCGAAGGTTTTGGGTGCGTGGTCGGATTCCGGTTTGAAAGGTATTCGCCGGACGACCGTCTTTTCGGTCACCTGGTCGACCACCCAGACCTCGACCGAATCCGGCGTTTCATCGCCGAACACGGCCACCAGAGCATCCACTTGCCGGGCCGCCGCCAATTGCTCCAGCCAACTCCGCGATTGTTCGCCCTTCGGCCCAGCTATGACCTCCACATGGAAGCCTTCGGAAATCAGCTCGCCGCGCACGCGCACGATGGCCTCGGCCATGGCAGGTGACGGACTGGGTGGCTGCACCAGAACCACGTTCGCCGCCCATGCATCGACCGTCCAGAACAGCACTGCCAGCAGGACGACGCTGATTGCCAATCGGGGCGAGGCGGGACCGTTCACGGATGAAGCAACAGCGCACGCGCGGCGCCGGCATAGGGGCCCGCCGGGAAACGTCGCAGGTACTCCCTGGCCAAGGATTCGGCCGCAGCGGACCCACGGAGTTGCCTGGTTGCCGTCATCTTTCGTCCCAGCGCTTCGGAGGCGTAGGTGCCCGCGGGCGCTTCAGCAAGGTACATATCATACCACTTGACCGCGTCGCCGACTTCGTCTTGTCGCGATTCTGCCAGACGGCCGAGCAGAAATGCAGCATCCAGGGCGGAGGGGGAACCGGGGAAGCGATTGCGTTCGGCGATGAGGGCAGCACGCGCCAGCCCAGCCCGCCGTCGATAGCGGGCGGCATCGGCCAGCGCCAGGAGCTCCTCACTGGAGGCGTGGGCCAGGGAGTGTTGCACGCCGGCGTGATCGACCTCGGCGAGGACGCGGTCCCATTGTCCGGCGGCCACGGCTTCCACCCAACCCTGGTCCGCGAAGGACTTGGCATCGGCGGCCCTCCGTTCGCTGGCCAACGCGGGATTTCGACCTGTGGTCCGGCTTGTCACCGGCGCGGGCCGTTCGGAGGCGGGAGCTTCGGTAGGGGACGCCGTATCTGACGACGGTGCCCCGAGCCAACCCTGTCCCTCGCCGTCGTCTTCCCGCGTTATCACCGTCGCCTTCTTGCGCAGATTGATGACCAATCGCTGACCCGCCTTCACCGAGAGCTCTCCGGTGGAAATCGGCCCGGTCACCGACACCTCGCCATGCCGCAGCCTTAGATCGAAGCGTTCGCTGACCGCATCCCACGAAACCGTGAACACGGTTCCTTTTACCGTGACGAGGAATGGCCCGACGTCGACTTGCCACCTCGCCTCGGCTCGCGGTGTGACCTGGAAGGATGCGGTGCCATGCTCGATGGCGATGCGGGCGCCCGAACTGTTGACGGTTCGCAGCCGGGCACGGGTTCCGGGGATGAGCACGAATTCCGTGCCTTCGGTGAAGCGAAGCTTGATTGCATCGGAGCCCGACTCGCGCAGGTAGCCGCCATCGACGACGGTCCCGCCTTCGACGTTGTAGCTAAGGGCTGCCTGCGCCGCGGCACGCCCTGGCAGACGACCGAGCCTCGGAAGGCCCCAGGCTGCCACCACCGCTGTGGCCACAACCCCAGCCATCGAGAGGCGAACCAGGGTTCTGCGACGAGCCTTCTGCGCGGCAATATGCGTCGAGACCACCGCCCACTTGGTGCCAAGCTCCGCGGGGCTTGGCACGGGAAGCTGGTAGCGCACTTCGCGGGCCAACTCGGTCAGGATAGCGAGCGAAGAGATATCGCGCGGACCACCGACATCAAGCCTCATGGCATCTACGCTTTCTCAAGAGCAGGCTCGTTAGCTCGAAGTCGGTTTCGACCCACCTAGACAGCTGTTCCGTAGACCGCTCCTGCAGCCGTTTCACCGTCGACACCGATATGTCCATCGCCTGCGCCGTCTCCTCTATCGTCATCGACTCGATGTGGCGCAGGGCATACACGAGGCGCTCGCGCGCGCCGAGCCGAGACAAGAGTGCATAGAATCGCCGCAGCATGTCGCGCGATTCGATGTCGAGGGACACTCTGACCACGTCTGCCAACGCTTCCGCGGGCCTGAACGTAAGCCAGCTTTGCACGCGCCTCCGACGTGACTCCCATTTCAGGACGCGGATGGCGAAAGAAACGATGAAACTACGGAGGCATTCCGGCTTGCGGAGGGTCTTGGCCTTTTGGGCCAGCCGGCAAAAGACCTCCTGGACGATGTCCTCAGCCTCGGAGGACGAACCCAAGGTGCTGACCGCCATGTTGAATACGGTGGGAGAATAGCGGTTCCAGGTCTCCGCGTAGGCCCACGCCGCGCCACCTATCAGAGCACGCGCCAAGTCGGTGTCGCTCAGGTGGTCCCGCGTGGGCAGGGCGACCAGAGCTAACGGTATGCGCGAACTGCGGATCGGCATGAATCTCTAGCTTAGCTCCTCAGAACACCAGTTCCCAGTGTCCTCCGGAAGGGCTCACCGGGGAAACAGGATTCCGCTCGACTTGGCGCGCAGCCACATCCACTCGACCCAGACAACAAGGCAAGAGCCGTGTAAGGACTCGAGTCATGCGGGAACCTTTTAGCACTGCGGCAACTGGCGTCCGTATGCCCGGTATGGCGCTACGCACAACTTGGCCACTTGATCATGCACGCCGATGCAATTCTAGGAAGTCCCGAGATACAATGAGCCACGAAGGTTTTGCCGGCGCCTTCTCTGAGCCGAAAAGCCCGCTTGGAGTGACTGATTCTCCGTGGGATCCCCACTCGAATACCGGCGGAGGCATGTCATGAGACGAATCTCGCCAATTAGCTGCTTTTCTACCCTCGCTGTTTCGCTCGTCGCTATCGCGTGTTCGTCGAATGCCCCCGCACCACACGGTGGAACTGGCGGCCAGGGCTCTGGTGGTGTGACGTCAAGTGGCGGCAAGACCGGTAGCGGGGGCGCCAACTCCGGGGGAACGGCTGGCACCAGCTCCGCGACAGGTGGCACCTCCGCGACAGGCGGCACTTCCGCGACAGGTGGCACCTCCGCAACGGGTGGCAGCTCCGCAACTGGCGGCAGCTCCTCCGGAGCGACTGGGGGAGTGACCAGCACTGGCGGGTCCACTGGCAAGGGTGGAACCACCAGTGCGGCGGGCGGGGGCGGTAGCGCCGCGACTGGCGGCGCCGGTGGAGGTGCAGGATCGACAGGTACAGGCGGCTCCGGACCGGCCTCAGGTGGCAGCTCGGGCGCGGACGCGGGCCGCGACGGACCGGCGCCCGGCACCGGCGGCAGGGGCAGTGGCGGATCCGGGGGACAGGGTGGTGGAACTGGCGGTCAATCGAACCCCGATGGGGCCCCGCCCGTGGGCGGCAGCGGCGGTTCCACCACGTACAACCCCTGCAAGGCCAGTCCCTGCATCATCCTGCCACTCGGGGATTCGATCACCCACGGCTTCAATTCGACCGACGACGCAGGTTACCGCTCGGCGCTCTTCAAGCTGGTTGTTGCGGCGAACCAGAACGTCACGTTTATCGGTTCGCTGAGCAACGGTCCAAGCACCGTATCGGGCAAGACGTTCCCCAAGAATCACGAGGGTCACGACGGAATTTCCGTCACTGGCATCACGGGCTACGTCCCGCCGGCCAAGGCCTTCAGCACGACACCCCACATCGTGCTAGTGCACATCGGGACCAACGACATGACCAGCAATGCCGATCCGACGACCACGGCGAACCAGCTTGATACCTTGGTCACCAATCTGGTCGCGGCGGCGCCCAATGCCCTTATCGTGGTCGCGAAGATAGTCCCGCTTGGCTATAGCAACACGAACTACACTAGCTACATCGCGAAGATCCCGGGCGTTGTTCAGGCACATGCTGCCAAGAACCAGAACGTGATCATGGTCGAGATGAGCACGCTGCCGGCATCCGATATCCGGGGCAGCGGCAACGTACATCCGACCGATCAAGGCTACGCGGATATGGCGACCATCTGGTACGCGGCCATCAAGGGCTTCTTGCCGTAGTGACATACATCGGTGCGAGCCCGAGCAATGCGGCGTCGTGGAAGACGCCGTCTTCGGCATCCACACCGGGCGCAACGCGAGGAGCTAGCCTTCGGCTACACGTCGAGCTACCCCGCCTGTGGTTCGCCAAGTTCTCGTTCGCAGGCCTGCTCCTCCGTCACATGTCTTGGAGGCGCCGCAACTGCGACAGGCCCGTCATGGTTGCCGGTGTCCGGGCGCCACGGCCACAACATCGTCCTGCCGTTCTGGGGATTGGCGAGTGGCACGTGTTCTGCATTGTGCAGATCCCATGCGCTCAAGCGAAATTGTTCCCGCACTGCTTCTCGCGCTGACGGCAGCCGGGTGCTCCGCAAGCAGCGGATCGTCGGGTGCCGCCGCCGGCCCGAACAGTACGACCGCCACGACCGCCGCCACCGGATCCAGCGACCCGCAGCGCGCGATCGCGGAGGCCGACATCATTCAACTCGACGGCGGCCTCCTCTACGCGATGTCGAAGTCGGGCACTGTCAGCGTCGTGGACGTTTCGGTTCCAGGGCGGCTGGTGCTGCTGGGACAGACCCGTCTGCCGGGCGAGCCGTTCGAGATGTACCTGCGGAGCGGCTTCCTCGTGGCCATGTCCAATGGCGCAGTCGCTGCCGATGGGACGGTACTGACCAGCCAGACAGCGGACGGCGGTCTGGGCTCGGGAGGGAGCACCGGCACGACTACGGACGGCACCGGCGCGGCGGTTATCGTGCTCGACGTACAGGACCCTACGCAATTGCAGACACTGGCCACCTTTCTGGTACCGGGCGATATCGCCGACTCGCGCGTGGTCGGCAACGTGCTGTACCTGGCCACCTACGAGAACGCCGCTTGCTACGGCTGCGGGCCCGCACCGCGCACGATGGTGACCAGCTTCGACATCGCCACTCCGACAGTGATGAGGCAGGTGGAGCAGGTGTCGTTCCAGAGCAACGCCCCCGACGGCTACAACCTGCCTTGGGGATCGAACTGGAAGCGCAGTATCTTCGTCACCGACCAGCGATTCTACATCGGAGGCCACGCAGACATCGATCCGAATACCTTCGGTACCTCGACTGCGAAGGAAGGGATCATCGACGTCCTCGACGTGACCGATCCCGGAGGCCATCTAGGTGCCGGCGCGCGCCTCGTGGTGGCGGGCGCCATCCTCAGCCGATGGCAGATCGACGAGCGGGACGGCGTCCTGCGCGTGGTCAGCCAGCAGGGCGCCGGGCGCACCGGCAACGGCCTCGGTGCGCCGGAGGTCGACACCTTCATCGTCGCGAGCGCGACGTCGTTCACACCGCTCGGTCACATGACGATGGTGCTACCGCGCCAGGAAGGCCTGCGCACTGTGCGCTTCGACGGACAGCAGGCCTACGCCATCACCGACAACCAGACCGACCCGCTGTTCGTGATCGATCTCGCCGATCCCAGCCACCCAGTGCAACGGGGCGAGTTGTTCATGCCCGGCTTCATGTACTACCTCGAACCGCACGGGAACCGGTTGATCGGCCTCGGGATCGACCGCACCGATCCGGGCGGGAGCCTCAACGTCTCGCTGTTCGACGTCAGCGACCCGAACCTGCCGCGCATGCTCAGCCGTGTCCCGTTCGGCAGCCCAGGGATCACCGAGGACTACGCGATCCTGAACAGCGAGGTGTCCGAGGATCAGGACCGGATCCAGAAGGCGTTCCGCGTCTTCCCCGACGGCTTGGTGGTGGTGCCGTTCGCGGCATTGCGCCCGTACGGCGCGACGGGCTCGGGCTGCGACAACGACGGCGGCGGCGTCCAGGTCGTGGAATGGGCAAGCGACACTCTCCGCAAGCATGCCCTGCTGCCGCTGCCCGGCAACCCGCGCCGCGCGTTCGAGAACGGCGCGGAGATGATCGCCGTTTCCGATTCGAACGTGCGGTCGTTCTCGCTCGCCAGCCTCGACGTCGCCCACCAGAGCGCCGACCTGGTCATCGGCACGTGCACCACCACCAGCACCCCGACCTACTACGGTGGCGGCGTCGCTCAGCGCCCCGGCGAGGCCGGCCAATATCCGGTCGCCTGCTCGGCGGTGCCCGGCCGCGCCGGCAGCGATCGCTGGCTGGTGCTCATCGCCCTGGCCGCGCTGGCGGTGAGGTGCCACCTCCGCCGACGCCGTGCACCTTGGCTATGAACCGGGAATCAGCATCGTGTGTCTGGATTGGATGATTGGCTGACGAGGATGCAGCGCAAGCTGGACTACGCACAGGAGGAGGTCCGGGTCTTAAAGGATGTGGTCGCGGCTATTACGGGGTCGTGACCAGCACATCGTCAACGGAGGCCTTGATTCCCTTTTCGACTTGAATGCCAAGGCCCCATTGATCGGCGAGACAGCCTCCATTGGGCACCGTGGCCCCGTTCGTCGCAGTCAAGGGCGAAACACAATCATCGGTATAGGTCGCCATGGCCAGGGTCTCGAAATAGGCAACGAGTTGAACGTTGGTGGTTCCACTGATAGTGAGCTTGATGGTGCGCCATTGGTTCATGGCCACTGGCGTGGCGAAAGGCGCCCCCGCGGCCAGTTCACAGATGGTGTAGTTGCCGGCCCCGTCATCCACCTTCTTGAACACGCTGACCTTGGTCATCGTGCCATCGTTGGCGATGGTCGCGCCGACCGCATAGAAGATGTTGGCGGTGGTCGCCGCCTGCCTGATATCCAGTCGAATCGTCCGCGTCGAGGTGGGCGCCTGCTCGACACGAATCTTCATCGAGGCCGTGACGTTGACGTCCTTGAACTTGTCCCCATCCAAATTGCACCGGAGGCGCGTGAAGTCCGCCTGGGTCGAATCGAGCGTGACGAACTCGTTGGTGCCGCTCATGGTGTTGGCGATGGGGCCGTCCGAGGATTCCGACAGCAGCCAATTGATCTCGAAGCCGGAGTCGAAGCCGTCGCTGAACAGGATGCGAGGAAAGCTCGTCACGGCGTCCGAGGCGGTCAGCAAGTCAGGCCCGGTTTCGGGGCCGGCCTCTGGCCCAGCTTCGGGGCCGGATTCGGGCCGGGCAGGGGTGTCTGGCGTGGTCTCCGTGCGGGGCACGGCGCGATCGGTCGCCACGGCGCTGTCTGCCTGCGCGGCGCCATCGATGGTCGTGATGGCAATCGCGGTCTGCGAGGAACAGGCTGGTTGACCCAGAGCCAGCCCCGCATCAAGGGCTAGCAAGAGCAGACCCGCTTTCTTCTGCGCGTTCAAGGCAACCCAATCATACTCGGATAGCGTGAGGGTGTTGCCATGGAATCCTGTCGGCGTCGGCTGCTTCGACGGCCCCATGAACACCACTTGCTGAAAGCCCTTGGAGCGAGAGAAAAACACGGCCAAGATGAAAGGTTTCTCCCGGAAGGCGCGATAGAAGAGTTGCATGACTTTAGGCCCGAGCCAGGTCCATGACGCGGCGAGCGCGGAGCCGCTCGACATCGAGGCGGCCTTTCGCCGCCGTCGCGGCGACCTGGAGCGGTGGGCCGCTCGCATGGGTGGGCCCCTGGTCGACGCGGAGGACGTGGCGCAAGAAGTGATGATGGTCGCACATGCGCGACTACCCGAATTCCACCACGAGGCGCAGCTGACGACGTGGCTGTTCAAGACGACGCAGAACATCGCAGCCAGGCACCGACGTCGCGAACGGATTCGCCGCTGGCTGCACGGTATGCCGCTCGACTACGCGGCCGAGCTCCAGGCGCACGGGCCATCCGTGCTTGAAGAGATGGAGCGGCGGGAGGCTGCGGCCGACGTCTATTCGGCGCTCGACCGGTTGGCAGACAAGTACCGGAGCGTCGCCATCCTGTTCGAGATTGAAGGCCTGTCGTGTGAAGAGATCGCTTCTCTCACCGGCGTGAGCTTGGCGACGGTCTGGGTCCACCTGCACCGTGGGCGACAGAAGCTCAGGGCCCACTATCGGGAGCTACTGGAAAAGCGAGGCGAGCGATGAGCCCGAACCTGTTCGAACCGCGAAGGTTGCGCGAGAGCCCTCAGGGACCGAGCTCCATCGAGGGAAGACTCGCCCGCCAGTTGCGGGTTCTCTCGGTCTTCGCGCCGACGCCACGGATCCGGCGCTATTCTGCCTTGCCGCGACGACGACGATACATCCTGACGGCTGTCAGGGTCGCCGCGGTGGCGACCATGGTGTTGGCCGTGTCGGGCGTTGCCACCGCGACGGCCGCGTTCGTCGTTCGTCGAGTCTGGCCGCGCGTTGCTGCGGTCGATCGCGTGCGGACCCTGCCGGCTTTGCCGGCAGCGAAGCATCGCGGGAGGGCATGGGAATCCGAGGGTTCCCATCTCGATAGTCCGCATCGCCCGGAGTCGCCCGCAGAACCAGCCATTGTTCGCCTGCGGGA
>JADGRD010000658.1 GCA_017881285.1 Pseudomonadota bacterium
CCCGCTTTCACCAGGCGCTGGTCGCGGAGCTGCGCCGGCGGGGCGTCCGGTTCGCGGACGAGGTGTCCGGATGGGAGCCGCCCCTGACGAATTCCGCGCCATTGGTAACGCTGCGGCCCTACCAAGAGGCGGCCCTGGCCGCCTGGGAGCTCTCCGGCCGGCGGGGCGTCGCGGTCATGCCGACCGGCTCGGGCAAGACCCATCTGGCCATCGCGGCGGTGGCGCGGACGAATGTCCCCGCGCTCTGCCTGGTGCCCACGCGCGTGCTCCTCGACCAGTGGGCGCGCGCCATCGAAGAATTGCTGGGGGTGGTGCCCGGCCGCCTCGGCGACGGCGAGCACCGAGTCGACCGCATCACGGTGGCCACCTTCGAAAGCGCCTGGCGCCAGATGCACCGTCTGGGCAATGCGTTTGGATTGCTCGTGGTCGACGAGGCGCACCACTTCGGGGCCGGGTTGCGCGACGAGGCGCTGGACATGTGCACGGCGCCGCTCCGCCTCGGGCTGACCGCCACCAAGCCGCGCGGCCCCGCCGCCCTCCGGCTCGACGAGCTGGTCGGCCCGACCGTGTACGAGCTGCGCGTCGACGAGCTGATCGGGGAATTCCTCGCGCCCTTCGACACCATCGTCCTGCACCTGGATCTCACGGCAACGGAGCGCGACGAGTACGAGGCGCTGATGGCGGTGTTTCGCGACGTCATGCACCGGTTCCGGCGTTTCCACCCGGGCGCGACGTGGGACGAATTCGCCACGATCGCGGGCCGCACCGACCAAGGCCGCCGCGCCATCGCGGCCTTCCACCGGGCGCGCAAGCTCACGGCATTTCCGTCGGCCAAGCGGAACATGGTCGGGGCACTTCTGGAGCGTCACCGCGCGGCCCGCACCATCGTCTTCACCGCGGACAACCCCACGGCCTACGCCATCAGCCGCGAGCACTTCATCATGCCGCTCACCTGCGACATCGGCCGCAAGGAGCGCGAGCGCGTGCTGTCGCTCTTCAAGGAAGGCAAGCTGCGCGCCCTGGTCTCGGCCCAGGTGCTCAACGAAGGGCTCGACGTGCCCGACGCGGAGGTCGGCATCGTGGTGGCGGGCAGCAAGGGCGAGCGCGAGCACGTCCAGCGCGTGGGCCGCGTGCTGCGGCCACGGCCGGGCAAACGCGCGCTGGTCTACGAGCTGGTCGTGCGCGCGACCGGCGAGGTAAAAGCGGCGCGGCGGCGGAGGAATGCCCTTGCTGCCTGAACCGGCGATCCCCTTTCGCCTCGAGCGGGGCCGCGTCCTGCCCGGCTTTCTCGACGCGTGCGACGTCCCGTGGCTGCGCGTCCTGGTCGAGGAGATCGACCGCTTTCGCTCGCTGCCAATGCGCGATCTGCTCGAACGCCTGCGCCAGCCCTTGCCCTGCGCCACCCCGCACCGCAAGCGGCGCGCGGCCGTCGCGGTGCTCTTGCGCTTGTGGAAGAGCGAGCTCGACGCGGCGGTGCCGCCAGAGCAGGCGCGCGAGCTCCTCTTCTGCGCGAAAGCGGCGCCAGCGACGCGGGCGGAGGCTTTGCAGCGTACCGCCGCCGCGCTCGGCGTCCCTCCCACCGCCCTCGAAAGCTCTCTCTTCGCCGATCTTCCCGGGGAGAGACTGGTACGCGCCCCCGAGGTGATCCCCTCGCCCCACGACATCGCCCTGCGTACCAACCAGCTCATCGTGCGCAGCCTGCTCTTCCGCGCCTGCCGGGTACGCATCAAGGCCGAAGGCGCGCTCCGGCCGCTGGTCCGCCAGGCCAAGCTACGCGGCCTACTCTGCACCGTTACCCAGGCGAACGAGCCGATCCTCGACCTCTCGGGGCCGTTCACGGTCTTCCGGCACACCTTGCTCTACGGCCGCGCGCTTGGCGAGCTGGTCCAGTTTCTGCCCCACTGCGCCCGTTTCAAGCTGCGCGCCGATTGCGTCTTGCGCGGAGAAGAGGCCGTGCTGGACGTGCAAACCGGCGACCCCATCTTTCCGGCCGAAAACCCCAAGCCGTACGACAGCAAGCTGGAAGAGCGCTTCGCGCGCGATCTGCGCAAGGCCGCCCCCGACTGGGATGTGGTGCGCGAGCCCGAAGCCGTCACCGTCGCGGGCACCATCATCTTCCCCGATTTTCTCCTGCGCCATCGCCCGTGCCCCGAGCGCAGCTTTCTTGTCGAGGTCATGGGCTTCTGGTCGCCGGACTACGTGGCCCGCAAGCTCGCGCAGTTTCGCCAGGCGAAGATCCCGAACCTCATCCTCTGTCTCGACGAAACGCGCGCTTGCGCCGAGGACGCGCTGCCTGCCGACGTGCGCATCGTCCGCTTTCGCCGGCGCATCGACCCGCTCGCGGTGCTGGCCGCCGCGGGCGTCCTGCCGGGAGGTTCCCCGTGACAGCCACGGTGGCTAAATATATTCTTACCCATATGAAGACAACCATAGATATTGCTGATGACCTGCTGCTGCGCAGCAAGAGGTTGGCCAGGCAATCCGGGACTACCTTGCGGGAACTGATCGAGGAAGGACTGCACGACACTCTCGCACGCCGCGAACGGCGCGCGCCGTTCCGTTTCCAGCCGGTGACCGTCAAAGGCAAGGGGCTTCTGCCAGAGGCTCAGTCGGCGGGTTGGGATGGCATCCGCCAGGCAGTCTACCGAGGCCACGGCGCATGATCGCCGTCGACACCCAGATCCTCGTGTTTGCCCATCGCGAGGACTCGCCCTTTCACCCGGCAGCCCTCGCCGCGCTGACGGAACTGGTGGAAGGCGCCGCGCCCTGGGCGCTCCCCTGGCCCGTCGTGCACGAATTCCTGGCCCTCGCGACCCATCCCCGGCTCTATCGCCCACCCAGCACCCAGGAACAGGCCTTCGGTTTCCTGGAGGCCGTGCTTGCCTCGCCCACCTTGCGCCTACTCGGCGAGGGGCCGGCCCATCTGGCGACGTTGAAGCGGCTGTGCCAGTCTGGCCGCATGGCCGGTGCCATGGTTCACGACGCGCGCATCGCCGCCCTGTGCCTCGATCACAAGGTCAAGGAGTTGTGGAGCGCGGATCGCGATTTCTCGCGCTGCAAAGGACTCAAGACGCGAAATCCCCTCTGACCCGTCCGGTGTCCAGCACCCTTGCTGGCTACTTCAGTAGGTAGACCTTCGCATCCCAGGGGAAGAGGCT
>JADGRD010000659.1 GCA_017881285.1 Pseudomonadota bacterium
AGAGGGGACTCCACACGTCGAGCAGCACCGAGATGCTCGATTGTCTGACTTCCGCGTTGAAATTGCTGTCATCGACGTGGACAGGCAAAACCGTGGGCGCCTTGGGGCCGAAGAGTTTCGAGAGAATTCCCATGTGTACCTCGCCAGGTATGAGCCAGAACCCGGCCGGACGATTCACGCTCCCTCCACCAGACGTTGACCGGCCCCGCGGGGTTGAATCCCCCGGCCCCCGTTTGGCTCTAACGGTTGTCCAACTGTTCAACCCTAGCAACTGGAGCTGAGCCAACATGCCGATCTACGAGTACGAGATCCTGAGCCACGACGGAACCGCCAAGGGCATCTTCGAGACCACGCAGAAGATGAGCGAGCCCGCCCTCACCAAGCACCCGGTCACTGGAGAACCGGTCCGCCGCATACTGTCGCGCACCTTTGTCGGTTCAGTCCGGTCGAATGACGGTGCCAGCTACACATCCGACACATGTTCGACTGGCACCTGCGGCATCCCCTCCTCCGGCGGCTGCGCAGGTGGCAACTGCGGCTGGGACCCATGATGTCCACAAGCACCACCATGCCGAATGAACCAGGAGCGGGCGAACACCTCTCCATCCTCGTGGGTGCGCCGGATCCGCTCCTGCGCGAGAGGCTGGCATCTGCCCTGCGGCTGCAAGGCCATGAAGTCCTCGAGGCAGCCGATGCCCAGGCGATGCGCCTTCGCCTCGACGAGAATACCGAGCGCACGGGCAAGCCGCTCGACTTGATCTTGTGTGGAGGTCTTTTCGCGGAGAAGGAAGATCCCGAGCTCGCCCAGCGCCTCACCTCTCCGGGAGTCACGCGCGCGCTGGTCCTGATTCCGTTGGGCGGTTTTCTGTCCACCGCCACCCGAGCGCAACGCCTGGGCGCCACCGCGGTCATGGCTGAGCTGCCGGCGGGGAAGAATTTGTGGAAGATCCTGAGGAAGGCGGCGGGCGAGGTGGAGGCCCAGTCCGAGGCGACCGGCGTCGATGTCAGCGTGGCGGTAGTAGCGTGCGCGAGCTGATCTCCGCCGCGGATGCGACAATCCGAGCGCAAGGGCGTAACGCGTAGTATTTCGCGTCTCGTTCCGAAGGATTGGGCAATGGCAAGCAGCCTGCTTTCTCGAGCAGATCCCGACAACAGGTCGTGCCGTGTAGCGCGGTGAACTCCCGGACCATCTTCTTGACCAGATCGTAGAGAGCCGTCTTGGTTACGAGGTCCTCTGGTGCATGGGCGCCAGCATGCAGGCCCGCGAGGTACGCCATGGCACTGACCGCGCCACAGGTCTCGCGCAGTCCACCCGTGCCGCCGCCAAACCCGGCCGTGGATCTCAAGACCAGAGAGGTTTCGAGGCCAAGATCCTCGGCAAAAGCCGCCGCCGTCGCCTGGGCGCAATTGTAGCCTCGCAGGAAAAGCGCCTCGGCCTTGTCGCAGTAATTCACGCTGGTGTCCGAGCCAAACGCCACCAGCACGATTCGCGAAAGCGACGGACCGTTGATCTGGAAACCCTGGGAGGGTTTCCAAACCTTCCCGCGCTGGTACGCGCCGAGCGAAGCTCGGCCGCTCCCCACGCGATTGAAATGGAAACCCTGGAAGGGTTTCCATGCCTTCCCGCGGTGGTACTCGCCGAGCGAAGCTCGGCCGCTCCCCACGCGACTAGCGGGGTGGCATGTCCTTGAGGCCGCCGCCGTTGGTCACGTCGGAGAAGCCGTTCTTCTCGAGGAGGACCTTGGCCTGGCCGCTACGATTGCCCGAGCGGCAGTAGACGACGATGGCATGCTTGCGGTCGCCAAAATCGGCCAATCGTTTTTCCACCTGGTCGAGGGGAATGTTGATCGCTCCCTGATAGGCTCCCGACGCGAACTCGGCCGGCGTACGCACGTCGACCACCAGCGCGCCGGCTTTTATCTTTTCGCGCACGACCGTGGCGTCGGCGCCACCGGCGCGGCACGCGAAGGTCAGGGTCAGGAATACGAGGGCCGCCACCATTGCTGAGATGGATTTCATGAGTACACCTCCTCCAATCACGCGAATGCTGGCACGAGGACGAGAGATTTGCCAGCATGGGCATGACATCGGAGACGGGATCGACCAATATCTTCACCATGACCGCCGACGAGCACCGAGATCAGCACGGTAATCCCGAGGATCTGAAAGCGTACATCGCTAGACTGGACGATCCTGGGCGCGACGATTGGCAGCGGCCCGATGTCGTTCTGGCTGCCCTGGGCATCACCCGGGAGAGCGTGGTGTGCGAGATCGGAACGGGGACCGGATATTTCGCGCTCCGTCTGGCGAAGCTCGCCGCCTGGGTCTATGCCATCGACGTTGAGCCGCAGTTGCTCTCCCTGCTGCGCGAACGCGCGGCCAGCGCGGGAGTGCGGAGCCTGACCCCCGTGCTGGGCCTGCCCCTCGACCCGCTGATTCCACCCGCTTCGTGCGACCTGATTCTCACGGTGAACACGTTCCACCACGTCCCGGACAAGGCCGCCTACCTGCGGCGCCTGCGGACCTCACTTCGGCCTGGTGGCCGCGTGGCGATCATCGACTTCCACAAGCGCGAGCTACCCGTGGGACCGCCCGTGGATCACAAGCTCGCCCGCGAGGAATGCCTTGCGCAGATCCACGCCGCGGGCCTGCGGGTGGAGCGCGAACCCGAGTTGCTTCCGTACCAGTATTTCTTCGTCGTCGGCACCTGACCGGGTCAGCTCTTGTTCGCCGGTACGCGACAGGTAGAGAAACCCAAGAGCGAATAGAGCGGGCAGCTGCCCAGAAGCCCCGTGGCCAGCGGCACCAGCCCGAGGTAGCCGAGGGCGGTGTGCGGCCCCACGAACGTCAGGCTCAGCAGCCCGAGCCCAAGCACCACGCGCAGCGCGCGATCTATGAAATGTTCATTCCTCGCAAGCAAACGTGACATGGCAACCGTCCCTTCGTTCGGGTCAGGCATCGTCGCGTGAGCGGCTCTGACCCGTTCACCCTGTTAGAGACAAGCCGATGCTGAATGGGTTCGTGCAGCCAAAACAATCGCAGTCGCTCAGTCAGGACCGCCGCCGGCTTGCACGACCGGAAAGCCCGCTGCCTGCCATGCGTTGATGCCACCTTGGAGGTCCCGCACGCTGAGATATCCGAGGCTGATGAG
>JADGRD010000660.1 GCA_017881285.1 Pseudomonadota bacterium
ACGCGAATCCTCTGCGCATCCTCGATTCCAAGGATCCGAAGGTGCAGGCGCTGGCGGCCAACGCCCCGATCCTCCTCGACCTGCTCGGCGAGAGATCCCAGCAGCACTTCGCGGCCGTGCGCCGGCATCTCACCACCCTCGGCGTCGAGCACGTCATCGACCCGCGGCTGGTGCGCGGGCTCGACTACTACACGGGCACCATCTTCGAGATCAAGGCCAAGGCCGGGGATCTCGGCGCCCAGAACACAGTGGCCGGCGGTGGCCGCTACGACAAGTTGGTTTCCTCCCTGGGCGGGCCGGAGATCCCGGCCATGGGCTTTGGCGTGGGTATCGAGCGCGTGCTGCTGGCCATGAGCGCCACGGCCGAGACCTTCGATCCCGGGCTCACGCTGTTCATCGCCGCGCTCGGCGAGGAGGCGCGCGCCTTCGCCCTACCCCTCGCCCACCGCCTGCGCCTGGCCGGCATTCGCACCGAGATCGAGCATCGCGAGGTCGGCCTCAAGGCGCAGCTCAAGCGCGCCGATGCCCTCCGCGCCCGGCTGGCGCTCATCGTGGGCGACAACGAGCTGGCCACGGGCAAGCTCGTGTTGCGCGACCTCGCCAAGCGCGAGCAGAGCGAAATCGCCGCCGACGAGATCGAAGCGAAGATTCGCCAGGCAATGGACTAGGGCGAAGCGCCGGACCGGGCCCCTCATCCCGACCTTCTCCCCGCAGAGCGGGGAGAAGGGGGCCAGAATCACGATCGTCGCATGCGCGAGGCGAGCTCGAGGACCGCGCGGCCGTGGCGGAAGACGCGCACGGTGCCGGAGGTCTGCGACACCACCACGGCGACGGCTTCGGTCTCGTGGGTGATGCCAGCCGCGGCCATGTGGCGCGAGCCGAGCCCGAGCGGGATGCGCACTTCCTTCTCCTCGAAATTGAGATAGCGGCCGGCGGCCAGCACCACGCCGTCCTCGCGCAGGACGAAAGCGCCGTCGAGTACGGCGAAGGCGCGCAGGGCGCGCTTGACCTCGGGGGAGAGCATGTTGCGCTCGTCCTCGGAATAGCCCTGGAAGGGATTGAGGCTGAGCGGGCGCGACTGCTCCATGACCTTGTTGGAATCGCCGATGACGAAGAGCGTCCCCACCGGCCGGCCTTCCCAGCCTTCCACGCCGATGGTCACCGCCAGGTCGATGAGGTTTTCCAGGATCTCGGCCGACACCCCCTCGGTATGCAGGAAACCGAAGCCCACGGCCTCGTCGTCGGGGCCGACGTTCACCACGAGGATGGAGTCCGGCTTGCCCACCGGGCGCGCCGAAAGCAGCGCCACGACGACATCACCTTCGGCGTAGAGGCCACGCGCGATACCGCTGACCAGGGCCAGCTTCAGCTTCTCGGTGCGGCCGAGATCGTACTGCGGCAGCGGAATGACCGGCACGCCAGCGGCTTCGACGACCGCGCGCTGGGCCTCGCTGACCACCGCTTGGACCAGCTTCTTGCGCGCGCCGGACTTGCCGCGAAAGACCTCCTCGGGCAGCAGTAGGTCGCCGACGTAGAGCAGGTGATCGAACGACCGCTTCGAGGCCAGACTGATGGCCGCCTTGATGATCTCGAGGTGGGTGGTGCGCGTTTTCGCCATGGCGGGTACCGAACCGCTTCATGTTACGCCAACATCCCTTGGGCGAGAAGCCACCATCGACGAAAGCTCACCTGTGGTTTGTCTTCTCTTACGGCATCCGCCGGTACCCCTCGGTTCGGTCCGCCCAGGTGAAGGTACTCCCTTTCCGATCAACGTGGATGATGCGGAGCTCGGGCAGGCGAGTCAGCGCCTCGTCCAGATCCGGCGCCTCCTCGCGCCGCGCCTGTCCGACGATGGTTTCGCCGCCGAATCGATAAGCGCCCGCGAGCGGCAATGGCGGGCGCGCCAGCAGGAAATTCAAGCGCCCGGCCAGATCGTGCGGTAGCCAGACGAAGGAGGCCGGCACGTCCGAAATCACCACGAACCCGACCCGCGGCTGGGGCCGATGGGGGAAGAGCTTGAGCGCCAGGTCCAGATCCTTCACCCCGCCGCGCACGAAGAAGATGCGGTGGCCGCGCAGGAGTCCGTCGCGCACGGCCGCGTCGGCAGTGGCTACGGCCTGGCGGTAGAGCCTCACCTCGCCCGCGCGATGGTTTCCCGCCAGGAGGCCAAGGCAGAGCAGAAAAGCCACGGCGAAGCCGGCGGCGAGACCGCTCGCGGCTTCCAGCGCCAGCGCCGCCAGCAAGAACAGCCCGGCCGCCGGCAAATAGAAGTAGCGCGCACCCACCACCCATCCGGCGGCGGGCAGCGGCAGCAGCGTGACGGCGACCCAGACCAGTGCGAAACCGGCGAGCGCGCTCCGGCGCCAGGCCACGACCGTGACGGCGGCCAAGAGCGAAACGCCCGCCGCCCATGCTAGCCATTCGGGGAAAGGCGCGTAGGCGGTGACGGCGTGGACGAGCCCGCTGGCGAGTTGGAGTCCCCAGGCCCACCACGGCGCCCTGGGATCATTGGTGCCCCCGAGCCCGCCCAGCACCAGGAAGCGCGCGGCAAGGTAGATGGCCGCCACGGCGGTGTGCGGGATGATCGCGATCACCCCGCGCCCCAGCGACGGCTCCCCACCCTGCAGCCTGGCGCGAAACCACAATCCGGCAAGCAGCAGCGCCGGCAGAACCAGGGCGGTTTCCTTGCTGAAGTAGGCCACCGCGGCCAGGCCGACAGAAAGCCACCGCCCCCACCTCGTGCCGGAAAGGAAAGCCGCCACCGAACCCAAAATGGCGGCCACGGCCAAAAGATCCGTGCTCGCGGAAAACCACAACGCGGCCTCGCGCTCGGCGGGCGCCGCGAAGAAGAGAACTCCGGCAAGAATCGCGGACCACCGGGCCAGGCCCAGAGCGCGCCCCAAGGCGGCCAGCAGCACCGCGCACAACAGGTGGAGCAGAAAGGAGGCGAGCGCGAAGACCCAAGCCTGCCCGCCTGAAAGCCGCTCGCTCACCCACCACAGCAACATCGGAAACGGCCGGTAGTACTCGCCACCGTGCTTGTCCGCCATGAAGGCCAAGAGCGGGTTGGCTTCCAGGCGGGCGAACGCGCGGAAAACGTAGTCGTCACCGAGGAAGGTGGTGGCCACGGCGAACTCGTCC
>JADGRD010000661.1 GCA_017881285.1 Pseudomonadota bacterium
GGAACAGCAGGTCGTAGACGAGCGCCTTGTTCTGGAAGGCGATGTCGGCGACCTCGGCGGGCAGCGTGAACACGACGTGAAAGTACCCCACGGGGAGCAGGTCGGCCTCGCGCTCGGCGAGCCAGGTGCGCGCGGCCGCGCCCTGGCACTTGGGGCAGTGCCGGTTGCGGCAGCTGTTGTAGGCGATGCGCCAATGCCCGCAGTCGGTGCAGGCCTCGACGTGACCGCCGAGCGCTGCGGTGCGGCAGTGCTCGATCGCCGACATCACCTTGAGCTGGTGCAGGCTCAGATGCCCGGCATGGGCGGCCCGGTAGGCAGGGCCTGCAGCGTGGAAGATATCCGCGACCTCGAGCGAGGTGCGCATGCGGCCTCAGCCGTCGGGCCTTGCCTCCGGCCCGGTGAGCATCGCCAGCTTGTCGAGCGGGCTGATGACGGCGCGCACGGTGCGCATCGCGACTTTGGTGTAGAACGCAGTGTTCTCGAGCTTGGCGTGGCCGAGCAGCGCCTGGATCACGCGGATATCGACGCCGTCCTCCAGCAGATGGGTCGCGAAGCTGTGGCGCAACGTATGCGGGCCGACCCGCTTGGCGATATCCGCCGCGTGCGCCGCTTCGACGACAATGCGATGCAGCTGGCGGGTACTGATCGGCTTCATCGCGTGTTGCCCCGGAAAGAGCCAGCCGTCGCGATGCATCACGCCCTGCTGCCGCCCGACCTGCCACCACTGGCGCAGCAGCACGAGTAGATCGGTCGGGAGCATCGCGTTGCGATACTGGCCCCCTTTGCCGCGCTCGACCCGGATCAGCATGCGCTCGCTGTCGATATCGCCGACCCTGAGCGTCGAGACCTCGGCAACGCGGAGGCCCGCGCCATAGGCCACCGACAATGCTGCCTGATGCTTGAGGCAGGTCGTTGCCTGCAACAGGCGGGCGACCTCGTCAGGGCTCAGCACCACCGGCAGCTTGCGCGGATAGGTCACGCGGAACAGCTTGCGGGCAAGGTCGGGGCGGTCGAGGGTATGCGTGAAGAAGAACCGCAGCGCCGCGACGATGCTGTTCATCGTTGGCGCGGGAAGGCCCGCGTCGCGTTGCTCGACCTGGAACCGGCGCACGTCGTCGGCTGTCGCGGTGTCGGGCGGGCGTCGCAGGAAGGTGGCAAAGCGCCCGACGTCGCGGATGTAGTTGCGCTGGGTGGCGCGCGAGAACCGCCGCATGTTCATGTCTTCGATCAGCCGTTGGCGCAGCGGGCTGATCGGGGTAACGGGCAGGGTGGTGATCATCATCCAGCTCCTCAGTTAAGGAGCCGTGATGCTCTGCCCGCCGCCGCCGACGCTCAATCCGGTGACTATCTTCGAGGCGGCACGCCTACCTCACCGCGCAAACCCCTCCCGCGCAGCGGGTTCGTTGTGTGCCCAGCACGTTCGATAGCTTAGGGGTGAAAGTCCCCTATCCAGCCTGATGGAGGTGAAGGATTAGCGAAGCACAAGGGCAGCCACCGCGAGGTGGTGTCTGAAGGAAGTGCGGAGCAAAACCGCGACCTGACGAACAGAAACCGGATATGAGGCATCCCTGGTCGGACGAGCGGGCAACGAATCGCGAAGTCCAGCATCCATCAACGGCCAAGGCTGTAGATCCGGCAGGTGTGCGGGGAAGGCGATCGAACTTACCTGGGGAGATCTGCGTCGTGTTCCGAAGTCGGAACTGGGGAAATCGAGAGGTGGCCCGACCGCGGCGCAGAAGTCAGCAGACGGCATAGTAGGTCAGGCTGTCGGCAAGGCTAGTGAGGCACTCCAAGGCCGAAAGGCGGAGCAACAGATAGGCCGAGCCGGAAACGACGACCGAAGGCCCGAACGATTGAGAGCGGCAAGTAGGACTGGCAACTCATGAGTGGAATGCGGCAGAAGATCCAGAACTCACTGGCCTTGGAACCGAAGGGCGAGGGTGAAACCCCTGTCGGCGGCTACCAAGGGACCGAACCGCCCATGGCGGAGCCAACATCCGAAAGCCCGGCTTGCGCAGACGGACTAATGGAGGAGGTGTGCGATCGGGGAAATCTCGAAAGAGCGTGGAAACGTGTTCAAAAGAACAAGGGCGGCCCTGGCGTGGATGGGATGACCATCGACGACGCCAAGGGTTACCTGCGTGAGCACTGGCCAAACATCCGGCCTCATTTGCTCGACGGAACCTACCAGCCGCAACCGGTCAAGCGGGTCGAAATACCCAAGCCGGACGGCGGGATCAGAAAGCTCGGCGTACCTTGTGTCGTCGATCGGCTGATCCAGCAAGCCTTGCTGCAGGTTCTCCAAGAGCGGTGGGACCCGACGTTCTCCAAGCATAGTTACGGTTTCCGACCGGGACGTTCCGCCCACCAAGCGGTGGCCCAGGCGCAACGATACATTGCCGAGGGCTACAGCGTCGTGGTTGATCTGGATCTCGAAAAATTCTTCGACCGGGTCAATCATGACAGCCTGATGGCGCGCGTTGCGGCGCGGGTGACCGACAAACGTGTGCTCAAACTCATCCGGGCGTTTCTAAAAGCCGGGGTGATGGAAGACGGTTTGGTCCGACCGGTGGATGAGGGGACGCCGCAAGGCGGCCCGCTTTCGCCTCTCCTAAGCAACATCGTGCTCGACGATCTCGACAAGGAGTTGGCCCGCCGTGGTCACCGATTTTGCCGTTACGCGGACGACTGCAATATCTATGTTCGCAGCCGCCGCGCCGGTGAAAGGGTCATGGCCTCGGTGAGTCGGTTCCTGACCCAGCAGCTGCGGCTGAAGGTCAACGGGGCGAAAAGCGCGGTAGCGCGTCCAGAGGAGCGGAAGTTCCTGGGGTTCAGCATCTCGAATGACGGGAGCGAGCGGCGCATCGCGCCAAAAGCCCTCGACAAATTCAAGGCGCAGATCCGGGAGATGACCCGCCGGACACGGGGGATCAGCCTACCGCAGCTGATCGAAGACCTCGCGCCGTACCTCATCGGATGGCGCGGATACTTCGGCTTCTGTCAGACCCCGCGTGTGCTCACAAACCTGGAAGCATGGATCCGCCGAAGACTGCGTTCGTATCTTTGGCGGCAGTGGCTGAACGGGCACAATCGCTACAAGGAATTGCGGCGCCGTGGCGTGCCAGCCGCGCTCGTC
>JADGRD010000662.1 GCA_017881285.1 Pseudomonadota bacterium
CGTAGGTGGTGACCGCGCCGGTCGGGTTCGTGGCCGAGGGGCTGGCGAGGATCAACTGCGGCGGATCCGTGGTCGTGGCGGTGAAGAGGAGCGCGGGAGGTCCGCTAGTGGTTCCGGCCGCGCAGGTCTCGCTCAATGCCAAGGTGTTCTGCGAGGAGATGGAAAGGGCGAAGTTGGCGCGCAGCCAGAAGAGGCCCGCGGTGCCCGCGTCCACGTCGCCGCTTCCGTCGGCGTTCAAGGTCTGGCCGAACCACAACATGGTCGTGCCGCCGTTGCCGATGACGATGCCCATTTGTCGCCCGTACCCGGTCGTGGTGTTCCAGCCCTCCGCCTTGATTGCGGTGTAGAGGCCGTCGACCAGTTTCCCTCCGGAAAACGTCGGCGACGTGCTCGTTTGCACCGTGAACGGCACCCGTGTCGTCGGGAAGGGCACGAGGTTGCAGGTGCCATTGGTGGTCACCAGGTTCGCTGGGCTGGGGCAGACGCCGCTCGTCGCATCCGAGGCGTCGGCGCCGCCGGCCAAATCAGGCCCCGGTTTGAGGTCGGGCGGCTGCCCGGCGTCGTCGGGCGAAGCGCTGCTACACCCCGCGACCATCGCCGCCGCGACCAGCATGTGTCGAATCCGGAGCTGCGTGGTCATGGTATGAGCCTCCCGCTACCGCGCGTGCGCGCGACGAACGCGGACATCATACACTGGCCTACTTGACCATGAGGTACATCTCGCTGGCGGCGAGAATGAAGGCCCCGACCCCGTAGTCGTGGGTCTCGGTGGCGGTGGCCGCCGCGGGCGCGCTGCCGGTGGCTTGAATGTAGCCCACCCGGCCCTGCGCATCGACGGCGCTCGCGAGGCCTTTCCAGGCCGCGGCCACCACCGGCTGGTAGGTGGCTTTGTCGAGCAAGCCCTGGTTGATGGCGTAGGCAATGGCGTAGGTCAGAAGGCCGGTGCCGCTGATCTCGGGATTGTTGTACTTCGTCGGGTGCGTGAGGTCGGAGTGCCACGTGCCGTCCGCCTGCTGGTAGGGCACGACGGCGGCGGCCATGGTCTTGAGGAGGGTGACGTAGGCATTGGTGTTGGCGTCGGTGGTGGGCAGATACTGCAGGACGCGCACGATGCCGGCCATGACCCAGCCGTTGCCGCGGGACCAGTATACCGTTCCGTTGACGAACGACGAATCACGCCAGAACAACCCGGTTTTCGTGTCGAAGAGGCCGGCTTGCGTGGCGGACCACATGGTGTCGAGGAAGCTGTAGTAGGTGGCTTGGCCCGTGATTTTCCCCAGGCGGGAAACTGCTCCCGGCGCCATGAACAGGGCATCGCACCACCACCAGTCGTCGCCGGCGGACTGGGAGATTCCAGGTTTCGGATTCGCGACCATGGCGTCGATGTTGGTCTTGAGGTTCGCGTACATGTTGGCGTTGGCGGCGACGGGATTGGTCAGGTAGATGTCCGCGTAGACCTGCCCCGCGCACTGGTTATCCGCGATCCGGGTGGGCGAGCCGAGCAAGGTCCACTTGTTGTTGGTGGACCAGGTCGTCGCATCGGTCAGATAGGCCGAATCGTTGGTGGCCAGGTAGGCGGCCATCACCCCGATGTAGAAGGTGGCCTCGGTCCACTTGTTCACCCAGCTCGAATCCTCTGGCCCGAGCTGGATCTCGTAGGGGATCACCTTCTTCAAGGTCGCCAGAATATCCGCCGCGACCGGCAGTCCCGCCGCCGCGCCACCCGTGCCCGTGCCACCACCCGAACCTGTCACGCTACCTGTGCCGCCACCCGTTCCCGTAGGGCCGCCCGTGCCGCCAGTCCGCGCGGTCGTGCCACCCGTCGCGGTCGTGCCACCCGTCGCGGTCGCCCCACCCGTCGTGCTCGCGCCGCCCGAACCGGTTGCTCCGCCCGTTCTGCTCCCGCCCGTGCCGGTCGCACCGCCAGTGCTGGCCCCATCCTTGCCGCTCGTGCCGCCCGTGCCGCCGCCCGTCGCGGAGGAACCGCCCGCACCCACAGGGCCGCCCGTACCGCCCGAGCTGGTCGCTCCGCCCGAGCTGGTGATGAAACTGCCGCCCGTGGCGGTCACACCGCCCGTGCCGCTCGTGCCGCCCGAGCTAGAGCTGCCGCCGGTGCCAACCGTGCCGCCAGAGCCCACAAGGCCGGCCGTGCCGCCGGAACCAGCCGCACCGCCCGTTGCCGGGGCCACATCCGTAGCCGGGGCGGCGTCGGAAACACCTGACTTTCCGGGGGTAGTCGATGAATGGCATCCGCCCACCAGGCCCATGGTGCAGCAGGCCAAAACGAACCATGGCCTGAGAGTCGTCGATTGCGGTTCGGGTGGAATTCTCCGTGTCATCGCTGCGTCGCCTGCTTTCGGTTGTAGGAATGCCACCATCTGCGCAGTGGCGCCACCGCCTCGCGCGGCTCGGCGTAAAAAAGGAGAAAGACCTGGCGTGGTTCGCGCCTCTTCGTGGTCAAGCGACGTGCCTCGCCGGTCGGGCCGCATTTCTCGACCCCGCGGCCGGTGGGAATGATCGATAATGAAACCCGCAGGACCGCCATGATGCAAATCGAGAAGGGCATCGACAAGATCGTCAAAACCATCCGGGTCTTGATCCTGGACCAGCCGGGCTATCTGGGCCGGGTCGCCACCGCGGTGGGCAATGCGGGCGGCAACATCACCGACACGCACCTGGTCTCGTACGGGTTCGAGTACAACACGCGCGATCTGACTGTCTTCCTCGACGACGAGGCGCACTTGCAGACGGTGCTGGTCGAGATCGGCAAGGTCGAGGGCGTGATCATCTCCGAGATCATCGATCCCGTGCTGGAGCTGCACCGGGGCGGCAAGATTCGGGTCAAGAGCCGCTTTCCCGTCGACAGCCTTGCCACCATCCGCAAGCTCTACACGCCCGGTGTGGCCAAGGTGTGCAAGCTGATCGAGCAGAAGCCCGAGTTGCGCTACCTATACACCTCGATCGGCAACACGGTCGCCATCGTCACCAACGGCACGGCGATTCTGGGCCTGGGCGACATCGGGCCGGTGGCCGGCATGCCGGTGATGGAGGGCAAGGCGGTGCTCTTCGATGCACTGGTTGGCATCAACGGCGTGCCCATCCTGATCGACAGCAAGAACACCGAGGAGATC
>JADGRD010000663.1 GCA_017881285.1 Pseudomonadota bacterium
GTCCCTTTCGAGCAACTCGGCCAGGGTCTTGCCTCGCACGTACTCCATCACGAAGTAGGACGCCCCCTCGAAGTTGCCGATGTAGTAGATGGTGACGACGTTGGGGTGTTGCACGCGGGCCTGCGCGCGCGCCTCGTCCACCATGCGCGCGATGAGCGCCGGGTTCGAGGCCAGCTCGCGGCGCAGGAGCTTGAGCGCGACCGGTCGATCGAGCGAGAGGTCGTGGGCCAGGTACACGCGTCCCATGCCCCCTTCGCCGAGCAGGCTGCGAATCTCGAAGTGGTCGATGTGGCGGCCGACGAGCGGGTCGTCGCCCGCCGGCTCGGACTGCACCGGCGGGCGCTCGGCGTCGTACGCCGTTGCGTCAAACGCCCGCCCGGCGCTCGGCACCTCGCCAGCAGTCTTGATCTCGGTCCAGGCCATCGGGGCGCGAGCATAGCCTCGCCGGCCGCCGGGCGCACGTTCGTCGTCAGATCCAAAACCCTAGCCGCACGAAGGCAATGGCCAGGAATAACCCTCCGGTTTCAGCGAGGTCGGACAGGCATTCTGCGGGTAGTAAATGGCACAAGTATCGCCGCCGATTGTGCCAGTCGGGCACCACACGTCCCAGCTGTACGTGTCTCCACCCGCCGAACGGCACCGGTTGAAGTCGGCTGGGCCATACCCCGAGTACTCCATCGTACAGAAGGTGGGCGCCAGGGTCGTCGCCAACACGACCCTGCCGCCGGCTGCCACGCACCCGTCGTAGCTGGCTGGGAAGCCACTGGTATCGAACGAACATCCCTGGCTGTCGGGCAGGGTGCCGGTATCCGCCAAGCCGAGGCCGTCGGTGCCTCCATCGTGGGGCGGCGTCGAGTACGGAATGCCACCGTCCAGCGGACAGGAGTAGGACCCGAGCGGACCGAATCCGCTGTCGCCCGGGCAGCAGCCCTCGAATTGGTACGGCTCGTTGGCGGCCCCGATGCCGCCCATAATGGTTCGACCGTTGCAACCACAGTAGTAGATGCCGATGGCGGCGGTGTCTCCGCCAAACTGATGGCACACCAGCTTAGCGTCGAAACCGCAGCCTGGGGTGTCGTAGGCAAGTGCGCCCGGGCTCGGGCACGCGACGGCGTCGGTGGTTGCGTCCGCTGGCGCGACGCCCGCATCCGCCAGCACCGGCGCGACCGCGGGCCCGGTAGGCAGATAGAGGTCGCGCGTGCAATGCACGTCTTGGCTGATCAGGTGGCGTGGCGCGCCGGGCACCTGCGCGGTTTCGATGTGGTACCAGCCGTCGAAGGAGTACTCGCTCGGCAGTTCGAGAAGCAACTCCCCCGTAGTGCAGTCGGCCTCGAAACGGAAGGCGTGGGCGACGGCGCAGGCACGAGAGCTGCCGTAGAGTATCTCATCGGTCGTGCACGCCGGCAGGGTGCTGGTCGCATCGGGGTTGTTTGGAACGGCAACCTCGACCACCATCTTGGCGCCGGCGCCGTAGCTTGCGCAGACGCCCGGCAGATCGGCGACGAAGTTCCAGTGGAAATACCACCACCACCAGGTGGTGCCGACGCTGTCCACCCGCGAGGTGGTCGGGTAGTGGGAACAGGCGATGGCCTCACTCGGAACCGTGGTGTCGGGGCGGGGGCCGGCGGTCTCGGGACCAGGGCCGGCGGTTTCGGGGCCGGGGCCGGCGGTATCGGGGCCGGAACTGGCGGTCTCGCTCTGGCTTCCGTCGTGTTTGTCGGCGGTGCCCAGGGAATCGTTGCGCGTGCAACCGGCCAGCACGACCGTGCAACACAGGGCCGGGAAGAGCAGGTGGGGGAGGAGTTTCGTGGCGGGTAGGCTCGGAGCTAGATGGTCCATGATTTTCCTCGCTAGGGGTTTGACGATTGGAGCGCCGCGAGCGCCCCCAGGCGATCCAGCTCGGCAGAGACCGCTTCGCCCGTCGGACAGGCATTCGTCCCCGTGATGGAAATCGCGCCAGCCAGAATCGCGGCCACCGTGGCGAACACCATCGGCTCCATTATAGGCCAGGAAGCCCAGCCCCCCTCAACCCTTCGCGAATTCCTCGGCCGCCTCGGCCAGGGTCAAGAAGCGTGCCCCGGCCGCGCGAGCCTCGCTCAAGGTTCGATCGAGCGCCGCGAGCTTGCGGTCGAGAGACACGCGCAGGTCGGGCTGCCGGCGGATGAGCGCGGGCGAGATGCCGTCGGAAACGGCATCGGCGAGATCGATACCGTGCAGCTCAAGATTGAAGTGCACGGTGCCGAGCGCCGAGGCCACCAGCCGCCGGCGCAGCCATTCAGGCGCGATGACCAGGGTCGTGCCGATGACGTGCAGGCGAAGCAGCGGCGTCACGGTCACGGGCAATTCCATGATGGGCAAGTCGCCGCGGCGATACGGCGCGCCCGCGGCCGGTCGATAGGGCGTGCACGGCGCCCCCAGCACCTTGGCGCTGCCGAGAATGCTGCCCGATTGCCGGCCGGTCACGCGGAGGGCGGCCATCACCGCCGCCTTGGCGAGATAATAGGGAATCGCCGGGAAGGCCGACGAGTCGTAGCGGTAACCGCGCTCGCAGAGCAGCTCGATGAGCCCGGCCGAGATCTCGTAGCCGGGCGCCCGGAATCCGACGGGGGGGCGCCCGGCGGCGGCGGCGATGGCCGCATGGGCGCGGTCGAGCTCCGCGGCCATCTCTTCGCGGGGTAGGCGCGCCAGATCGTAGGGGTGCGAGTAGGAATGGCTCGCGATCTCGTGTCCGGCCCTGGCCAGCTCGGCGACGATGCGCCTGCCCTCGTCGTCGCCCTCCAGATCGCGTCCGACCACGAACAGGGTCGCGGAAATCCCGTGCTTGGCGAAGAGCTCTGCCAATCGCGGCAACGCCCGCCGCAAGATCGCGAAGCGCGCTTCCCCCGCCGGCGCCTCGCCCAGCGCGTGAATGCGGTAGTAGCACTCGACTGCGTCGAGATCGACGGAAACCGAAACCAGCGGCGAGGCCACGTCGGGATCGTAGTCGCCCTCTTCGCCAACCTCAAGCTCGGCGCGGGGCAATCCGGATGTTCACCACAGAGCCAGAGGCCGGAGGAAGAAGGGTTCGGATGACGAGATCCGAGCAATTCCTTTCTCTTCCGTTCTCTGCGCTCTCTGTGTTTCAGTTCT
>JADGRD010000664.1 GCA_017881285.1 Pseudomonadota bacterium
AGGCCGGGTTTCGTCGATGGCTGGCGCTGACTCCGCCCGTTACGGGACCGGCGCGCCGGTATCGTCGAAATGCAGGATGCGTGCCTTACCCGCCCGCTTGCCGGCGAGCAAGGCGCGGTCGGCCCGGCGGAGCAATTCTTCCTGATCGAAATTCGAGGTCGCGGGATCGAAGGTGGCCACCCCGAAGGTGGCGCCCACCGTGCCGTGCTTGTCCACGGGCTCCCCGATCACGCTCTGCCGAATGCGCTCGGCGGCCGCGCGCGCCTGGATCTTGTCGGTTTCGGGCAGGAGGATGACGAACTCATCGCCGCCGTAGCGGGCCACGGTGTCGAACTCGCGCAGGCCGCGCCGCAGCCGTTCGGCCACGCGCAAGAGCACGCGGTCCCCGGCGTCGTGGCCGTGCTCGTCGTTGACCTGTTTGAATCCGTCCAGATCCGCGATGATGAGGCTCAGGCTGCGCATGTGCCGCCGCGCGCGCGCGAATTCGCTTTCCAGGCGGCGAATGAGATGGCGACGGTTGAAGAGGCCCGTGAGCGGATCCGTAACGGCCAGGGCCTCCACTTCCTTGCGTGCGTCCTCGACGGCGCGAACGAGCTGCGCGCCCTTGAGCGCGGCACCCAGAACCAGGCGCAGATCCTCGTAGACCTTGGAATCGGGCGCGCCATACTCGAAGAGGGCCAGGCCGAGGCACTCACCCCGGAAGCCAAGAGGCTCGACCACGACCGAGCGCCCGTCGAGAAAATCGGCTGGGGCAAGCAACTTTCCGCGGTAGCGGACGGGGATCTGTTGCCGGCCCTCTTCGGTGAAGAAGAGCACGGTTTCAAGCTCCTCGCTCACCTTTCCCGGCGTGGTGAAGAGCGCGATGACGCCGGCGCGGATACCGAGGCCCGGCAGGTGATTGGCGGCCGTATCCGCCAGGGTGGTCACGTCGGGGGCGGCCAGCAGGGCCGCAGTGGCCTCGGCGAGCAAGGCCGTGCGAACCATGAGGGCGCTGCGCCGCTGCGACTGCGCGATGGCGGCCAGCTCGCTGGCCGAAAGCAGCGCTTCCCGCATAAGCTCCTCGATACGGTCGCGGGTCTCGGAATCGCCCGCGCAGGCCACGATATGGCGGCGAAGAACCGCCAGCACATCCTGCGCGGCACCGACCTCGCCGCCCCGCTGCAGAAGCTCGTAGCAGATGGTTTCCACACAGTCGACGAACGAGGCCTGGCTCGGGTCGTTGAGCTGCAGCAGGAAGGAATCGAGCAGGCGGTCCGTCCAGCCGCCGCTCACGAATTCCAGGCCACCGTGCGCGGCGCGATCGAGATCCTTGAGCAATGCGGCCCGGCGGCCCCGCAGAACGGCGCCCAGCTCCTTGCTCTCGCCGGTGATCCAGGCGGCGGGCACGGGCTCGCGCTGGTGCATGGCACAACCGCAGGAGCGCCGCTTGACGAACTCGGTCTGGAAGGTGCGCGTTTCGTTCCTGCACTCCGAGCCGTGCACCGCCGCGGCCAGCAGTGCCACGGCGTACTGGAACTGCTCTTCGATGGGCTGGCGAACCGTGGTGAGCGGCACGCGGGCGTAGCGGGCGAACTCGGTGTCGTCGAAGCCGGTGAGCGCGATGTCCCCCGGCACATTCACGCCGCGCCGGTCGAGCTCGTCGAGCGCGCCCAAGGCCATGAGATCGTCCGCGCACACGATCGCCTCGATGTCCGACGGGGCAAGTCCGCGCTGGCCGAAAAGCGTCGCGATGGCTCGCGCGCCTGTTTCATGCGTGAAGTTGCCAACGACCACGAAGCGCGGATCGAGCTCCAGCTTGTGTTCGAGCAGGGCGTGCTCATAGCCGCGGAATCGCGCTTGGCCCTCCTCGCTGCCCTCGGGGCCGGCGATAAAGGCGATCCGGCGAAAGCGGTGGTCCTCGACCAGGTGCCTGACCACCGTGTACATGCCGGCCTCGTTGTCCATGAGCACGGTGGCCACGCCGGTAGACGCCACCCCGATGGAGACGCACGGGACGGCCCGGAAGCGGGCGACGAAGTCGGTCAGCTCGGCCAGCGTCGAATGATGTCCAATGACGTGGGTGCCGATGAGCAAGGCATCCACGCAGTCCGGGCCGATGAGGTCGTACACGAAGCGCTTGGGATCGCGCGAATCGACGGCAAGCAGGCAGCCGGATACCGCGACGAAATCGAGGCCATGCTCGCGCGCAGCCCGCTCGGCCGCGTCCAGCATGCGCTCCTGGAACTCGTAGTCATACCTGTCCGCGATCAACCCCAGTCGAGGTCCGCGACATCGAGTACCGGTGCTCTTTTCGGCCATCGGCGCTTGGTGGGAGAATTCCCAGCCAAGAAGGTAGTGCCCTCACTCGCCGCCTGCAAGACCATGCTGACTGTGGGCAAAGGGATCACATCCTGCTGTCGACTGACGCGTTCGCAGTCTGTATAACCTTCGCGTGGAAATGTCCGACCCGCTTGCGAACGAGCCTTGCGACGCGGCCGGCACCGCGCTGCCGCTGGCGCGCGAGCTGAACCCGTCCCAGGTCGAGGCGGTGCGTTTCCCGGCCAAGCCACTCCTGGTCGTCGCGGGCGCCGGCTCGGGCAAGACGCGGGTGATCACCTACCGCCTGGCGCACCTGCTCTCACAAGGCGCGGACGCGCGCCGCATCCTGGCCGTGACCTTCACCAACAAGGCCGCGCGCGAGCTCAAGGACCGCGTGGAGCGTCTCTTCGGCGGCGCGGGCCCCGGCACCTACGGCATGTGGCTCGGCACCTTTCACGGCATCGCCGCCCGCCTTCTGCGTCGCTTCGGCGAGGCGGTGGGGGTGCGCAAGGAATTCGTCATTTACGACGACGACGATTCGCGCCGGCTGATGTCGCGCGTGCTCACCGACCTGCAGATTACCGAGAAGCGTTTTCCCGTGCGCCAGGTCCTCGCGGTCATCGACCGCGCCAAGAACCAGGGCACGACCGCGGATCGCTTTCCCTCGGGCGACCACTTCGACGAGGTGGTGGGCAAGGCCTATCGGCTCTACGAGGAGCGCCTGACCGCCGCCAGCGCCGTCGATTTCGGCGGGCTTCTGCTCAAGGCCCTCGCCCTGTGCAAGGCGGATTGCCCCGCCGCGCCCGCGCTGGCCGGACTGTTCGACCACG
>JADGRD010000665.1 GCA_017881285.1 Pseudomonadota bacterium
AGCTCCTGAGTATCCGGTGGCACGAGGCTCCTCCGGACGGAGTGATCCGGAAGGGGAAGCGGCCCGTCGGAATCGGCAGCACGCGACAACAGCCAGCAAGCTGGCGTTACACGCGAAGGAGACACGGCATGAGCAAGAACGAGACAACGAGTGGTTCTGGAAGACGCAAACGGGAAGCGGGCCCCAGCCCCCACCAAGACCCACAATCAGCCGCCGGCGGCGAACTGCACCAGATCGCCGGCGGCGAGCACGCCGCGCTTACCACGAATCAGGGCGTACCGCTTTCCGACAATCAGAACTCGCTCCGGGCCAACCCGCGGGGCCCTACGCTTCTTGAGGATTTCATCCTGCGCGAGAAGATCACGCACTTCGACCATGAGCGCATTCCCGAGCGCATCGTGCACGCGAGAGCCACGGGCGCGCATGGGTTCTTCGAGCTGACGGAGTCGCTCGAGGCCTACACCCGGGCGAGGGTCCTGACCGAAGTCGGCGAGAAGACGCCGGTCTTCACGCGCATCTCGACGGTGGCAGGCGGCGCCGGTTCGGTCGACACCCCGCGTGATGTGCGCGGGTTTGCCGTCAAGTTCTATACCAAGGAAGGCAACTGGGATCTCGTCGGCAACAACATCCCGGTGTTCTTCATCCAGGACGCCATCAAGTTCCCCGACCTCATCCACGCCGTGAAGATGGAGCCGGACCGCGGCTTTCCGCAAGCGGCAAGCGCGCACGATACGTTCTGGGACTTCATCTCGCTCACGCCAGAGTCCATGCACATGGTGATGTGGGTCATGTCCGATCGCACGCTGCCGCGGTCGCTGCGCATGATCGAAGGTTTTGGCGTGCATAGTTTCCGGCTCGTCAACGATGCCGGCGAGTCGACCTTCGTCAAGTTCCACTGGCGCCCCAAGCTCGGCCTGCAGTCCACCATCTGGGACGAAACCGTCAAGATCGCCGGCGCCGACCCAGACTTCCACCGCCGTGACATGTTCGAGGCCATAGCGGCCGGCGCGTTCCCCGAGTGGGACCTGGCCGTCCAGCTGTTCACTGAGGAGGAAGCTGACGGCTTCCCGTTCGATCACCTCGACGCCACCAAGCTGATCCCCGAAGAGCTCGTGCCGCTGAAGATCATTGGCCGCATGGTGCTGGACCGCTGGCCCAACAACTTCTTCGCGGAGACCGAGCAGGTCGCCTACTGTCCCTCTCACGTTGTGCCGGGCATCGACTTCTCCAACGATCCCTTGCTGCAGGGCCGCCTGCTGTCCTATCACGACACACAGCTTTCGCGCCTCGGCACGCCCAATTTCCACCAGATCCCGATCAACGCGCCCAAATGCCCGTTCGGCAACCAGCAGCGTGACGGCCAGATGCAGATGGAGCAGCCCGTGGGCCGCATCGCCTACGAGCCCAACTCGCTGTCTGAGGATTCGCCGCGCGAATCGCCGGCCGGCGGCTTCCGCAGCGCTGCCGTCGCCGAGACCGGCGAGAAGGGCCGCGTCCGTGCCGAGAGCTTCGCCGATCACTACAGCCAGGCGCGGCAGTTCTATGTCAGCCAGACCGCGCACGAGCAGGCGCACATCGCCTCAGCGCTGGTCTTTGAGCTCTCCAAGGTCGAGCACCTTCACGTGCGCGAGGCGATCGTCGGCCATCTGCGGAACATCGACGAAGACCTCGCCCAGCGGGTCGGCGCGGGTCTGGCGCTCGGCAAGATGCCCAAGGCGCCGGTCGCCGCGGCACCCGTGCAGGACATGGCGCCCTCGCCAGCCTTGCAGATCATCGGCAAGATGAAGGACACGCTCACGGGGCGCGCCGTGGGCATCCTGATTGCGGATGGCTCGGACGGCGCGGTCATCGAAAAGGTCAGGAAGGCCGCGACTGATGCGGGCGCTGCCGTGAAGATCGTAGCACCCAAAGTGGGCGGCGCGAATCTCGCCGATGGCTCGCTGATGGCGGCCGACGGACAGCTGGCCGGTACCCCCTCCGTGCTCTTCGACGCGGTGGCCGTGGTCCTCTCGGATGACGGTGCCAAGACACTGGCGCTCGAGGGCGCGGCGATCGACTTCGTGCGCGACGCCTTCGGTCATCTCAAGGCGATCGGCGCCGACCAAGGCGGCCATGTGCTCTTGAGATCCGCGAACGTCGCACGAGACGCGGGCGTCGTGGATGCTAGTGACGACGACGCCTTCATTGCCGCGGCCAAGACGCGACAGTGGGACCGGGAGAAGGCCGTTCGGACACTGGCCTGACCTCATCATGCGCACAAGGCTCGAGGATGCCGCACGGATTCAGCCGGGGCTGCGAACCGCCCGGCAGTGTCCCGCCGCCACAGGTGACGCGCACCGCCGGGGTCGCCGGCGGGCGTTCGCACATCGTTCCGTTAGTTCCGAGCAGGAGAGAGATCATGGCCGACAAGCGCCAGATAGACGCAGAGGAAGCCCACAAGGTCGGCGCCGCGCTCGGGGTCGACTGGACCAAGGTCGACCCGGAGCAGTTCCGACGCGGCCTCGAAGTCGAGTTCGAACACGGCACTCGGGACGCGCAGACCAATGTCACGAACGACGACGTCGCGCTCACGGGCAAGATCGCCTGGGCGCATCTGAAGGAGTTCCCGGACTACTATGCGCGGCTGGACAAGCTGGAAGCGGAAGCCGCTGCCTACTGGGCATCGCGCGGCTGACGGCGCTCGCTGCGATATGAACGCGGCCGGCCTCCGGCAGCGCCGCAGGCCGGATCGCTACGTCGACCTTGATGCCGAGCGACCTGTGATGCCGATAGGGCAAGAGAGAGAGCCGGTGTGGCGCCGCCGAGCAACGTCGGGACGATGACGCTGAAGATCATCTTGCCGAGGCGGAGGCACGCCGGAAGAGGGAGATGAGAGCAGCGGAGAGACGATTGGTCTCTCTGGGGGCGCTCAGGGGTCGACTTGTCCTCCTAGTGAGCCGGGACTACTGACGCATATCGCCTGAGGGAGCGCGATGTGCGTCGAAGCGTGGCGCGCCAGCTCAAGGCTACAGCCAGCGACGCAGCAGCCGCATGGTGAGAAGGACCACCGCGGCGATGACCACCATGAGCCCGATTCCCGCCCAGAGGGCCCACGGGTGCAGCAGGTACTTGGGCAGCATGTTCACGCC
>JADGRD010000666.1 GCA_017881285.1 Pseudomonadota bacterium
CGCGTCGCTCGCGGCGAGCTCTCGGCGCGCGCCGCCGCGCGCCCCGCCGACAGCCGCCGCGACCTGGTGGAGAAGATCCGCCGGCTGTTCAATCTGTCCTAGGAAGCCGGGACGGGGCTGCCCTTGGGGGCGGCTTCTTGCGCCTGGGGGGCGGCGAAGACGTCGGTGCGGCCGAAGCTCGAGCTGCCGATGGAGTAGCCCTCCTCGCCGTGCAGGTTGATGTCGAGGCCCTCGCGCTCCTCGTCGGAGGTGACGCGCAGGCCGACCAGGGCGTCCACGAGCTTGAGGATGGCGAGCGTGCCCGCGACCGAGAAGGCGATGGTCACCGCCACCGCCAGGACTTGCTTGCCCAGGAAGGCCGCGTTGCCGGCCAGAAGCCCGTCGGCGCCGTTGCTGTTCCAGGCCTTGGCCGCGAAGACGCCGAGCAGAATCGTGCCGACCGAGCCGCCCACGCCGTGCACGCCGAAGGCGTCGAGGGTGTCGTCGTAGTTGAACCTGCTCTTGAGCATGACCGCGCCGTAGCATGCGAGGCCAGCGGCGACGCCGATGGCGATGGCGCCCATCGGGCCGACGAAGCCCGAGGCTGGCGTGACCGTGGCCAGGCCGGCGACCAAGCCCGAGGCGAACCCGAGGGCCGAGGCCTTGCCGTAGCGAATCACGTCGACGATGAGCCAGGCCATGCCGCCGGCTGCGGCCGCGAGCTGCGAGTTGACCAGGGCGAGCACGGCGGTGCCCGAGGCGGCGCCGGCGCTGCCGCCGTTGAAACCGAACCAGCCGAACCACAGGATGCCCGCGCCGAGCAGCACCAGCGTGAGGTTGTGCGGGATGCTGCGCTCGCGCGGGTAGCCGAGGCGCTTGCCGACGACCAGGGCGACGACCAGGGCCGACACGCCGGAGCTGATGTGGACGACGATGCCGCCCGCGAAGTCGAGGACGCCCATCTTCGCCATCCAGCCGCCGTTGCCCCACACCCAGTGCGCGAGGGGATCGTAGACCAGGGTCGCCCACAGCAAGGTGAAGAGCGCGTACGCGGAGAACTTCAGGCGCTCGGCGTAGGCGCCTGAGATGAGCGCGGGCGTGATGATGGCGAACATCATCTGAAAGGCGAAGAAGAGCATGTGGGGAATGCTGTCGCCCGGCCGGGGGGCAAGGTCCACGCCGCGCATGAAAGCATAGGAAAGCCCGCCGATCAGGCCGCCGTGATCCGGCCCGAAGGCCAGCGAGTACCCGACCACCGCCCACTGCAAGGTCACGAGCCCGAGCACGACAAAACTGTGCATGAAGGTGGAGAGGACGTTCTTGCTGCGGACCAGGCCTCCGTAGAAGAGGGCCAGGCCCGGCATCATGAGGAGCACGAGCGCGGTCGAGACGAGCATCCAGGCGGTGTCACCGGTGTTGAGCATGTCGGCAAGGTTGCATCCGGGGAAAATTCGGGAAAAGTCACTGTTTCACGGGGAATGCAGAATTCGCGTGGGTGACACTCGGAAGTAACCAAGATTTCCTCGGCTTGTTACGCCAGCGAAACAAACCATCCTGATTCCACGGTCGCGGGTGCCCTCCGGGATGGCACCGGGTGTTGCGCCACGCTATACGAAACGCCAGTGCATCAGGAAGAAAGCGCCTCCGCCGTCGCTTGCCGTGGCCTGCGCAAGGTCTACGACGGCAAGCACGGGATCTTGCGCAAGCCCTCGCCGCCGGTCGTCGCGGTCGACGGGCTGGACCTGACCATCCGGCGCGGCGAGTGTTTCGGCCTGCTCGGGCCGAACGGCTCGGGCAAGACCACGACCGTGGAGATGATCGAGGGCTTGCTCGAACCCACGGCGGGCGAGGTCGAGTTGTTCGGCCTGCGCTGGGATCGCCATGAGGACGAGCTGCGCGAGCGTATCGGCGTGGCGTTGCAGGAAACCCACCTGCCGGAGAAGCTGACCGTGGCGGAGCTGCTCACCCTCTTTCGCAGCTTCTACCGCCGGCCGCGGCCGCTCGCCGACCTGCTCGCCGATGTCGAGCTGGAGGAGAAGCGGGCCGCCTGGGTGGGCAAGCTGTCGGGTGGGCAGCGCCAGCGCCTGGCCATCGCTTGCGCCTTGGTCGGCGAGCCCGAGGTGCTCTTTCTCGACGAGCCGACCACCGGGCTCGACCCGCAGTCGCGCCGCCAGGTGTGGGGCCTGGTCGCCGCCTACCGCGCGCGCGGCGGCACCGTGGTGCTGACCACGCACTACATGGAAGAGGCCGAGCGTCTCTGCGATCGCGTGGCCATCGTGGATCACGGCAAGCTGGTGCGGCTCGGCACGCCCGCGGAGCTGATCGCGGCGTTGCCCGGCCCTCACGTCGTCGAGCTGGAGCTGGAAAGGAACGGCGCGACTGCTGGGCTGGTGGGCGACGAGCTGCGCGGGTTGCGCTCGGTGGCCGAGGCTCATCTCTCCGCCGAGGGCGCCTGGTCGCTCGCCGTATCCGAACCCGAACCCGCGGTGGCCGCCGCACTGGCCCTCATCGAGCGCAAAGGGCTTACCCTCGCGCGGCTGGGAACGCGCAAGGCCTCGCTCGAGGACGTCTTCGTGGCCCTGACCGGGAGGCACCTGCGCGATGGCTGACACAGGTAACCGCCGGCCGAACCCCATCGCGCAGCTCACGCTCATGCGCCTGCGCGAGATCGGACGCGAGCCGGGGGTGCTGTTCTGGACCTTCGGTTTTCCCGTGGTGCTGTCTCTCGCCCTCGGCATCGCCTTTCGCGTGCGCGGCCCCGACCCGGTGGTGGTCGCCGCGTTGCCCGGGGTCACCGCCGAGGTGCACCGCGCGCTCTTCGAGGCCAAAATCCAGGTCAAGGATCTCGAGGCCGCGACCGCGGACAAAGAGCTGCGCGCCGGCCGCGTGAGCCTGCTCTTGCTGCCGCCGGCCGGGCCGGGCCAGCCGCTCGGCCTGCGTTTCGATCCCGCGCGGGCCGAGGCGCGCACTGCGCGCGCCACCGTGAACACGGTCCTGCAACGAGCGGCCGGCCAGACCGAGCCGCGCTCCGTGCGCGACGACGAAGTCCACGAGCCGGGCTCGCGCTACATCGACTTCCTCATTCCCGGGCTCATCGCCATGAACCTGATGTCCGGGTCGATGTGGGGCGTGGCCTGGGTCATCGT
>JADGRD010000073.1 GCA_017881285.1 Pseudomonadota bacterium
GACCTGGCCCTTGAAGGGAATGGTTCCCAGCACGACATCGAAGGCGCTGATCCGGTCAGTGACCACGATGATGCGGCGGTTGTCCTTGATGTAGCAGTCCCGGACCTTGCCCGCGTACTTCTCGCCCAACGCCGGGAAATCGGTGGTTTCCAAGGTCTTCGCCAGCTGAGCTTTGATGAGTTCTTCTGAGACCATGTTGCTTCTGCCCCTCTCGTGGTCACGTGTCTTGATCGCCGAGAGCACGATCGATGATCGCACCGCTCCAGCGCAAGTGGTGTCGCAGATCGAATGCCTGGTCCAGATCGGCGGCGGCCAGGCGACCAGCGATCTCGGGGTCCGCGCTCAGGCGGGCACGGAAGCTGGGGGCCGCACCGAATTCGGCCGAGGCGGCCAGGGCGTGCTTCTGCACCATTTCGTAGGCCTGCTGGCGAGCCAGCCCCGTGCGCACCAGGGCCAGCATGACACCCTCGCTGAAATAGAGTCCACCGGTGAGGTCGAGGTTGCGCTGCATGCGCTCCGGGTGCACCACCAGGCCCTCGACCAGCCCCGCCGCGCGCCGGACCATGAAGTCGGCGATGCCGGTGGCGTCGGGACCGATGACCCGCTCGACGGAGGAATGCGAAATATCGCGTTCGTGCCAGAGGGCCACGTTCTCCATGGCCGAGCTCGCATAGGCGCGCAGGAGGCGCGCCAGGCCGCACAGGTTCTCCGAGAGGATCGGGTTCTTCTTGTGCGGCATGGCCGACGAGCCCTTCTGGCCCTGGCCAAAGGCTTCGTTGGCCTCGCCCACCTCGGTACGCTGCCAGTGCCGCACGGTGAGCGCCAGGCGCTCGACCGCCGTGCCCAGACGGGCCAGGGCCATGAAGTACGCCGCGTGCCGGTCGCGCGCCACGATCTGCGTGGGCACCACCTCGGGACGCAAGCCGAGCGATGCGAGCGCGCGCTTCTCGATCTCCGGGCTCAGGTTGGCGTAGGTGCCGACCGCGCCCGCGATCTTGCCGACCGCAACCTCGTCGCGGGCCAGGGTGAAGGCGCGCCGCGCCCGTCCGACCTCGCTGAAGGAGCCGGCAAAGACCAGACCGGCCACGATGGGCTCGGCGTGGATGCCGTGGGACCTCCCGATCATCACCGTCTCGCGATGCGCCCGCGCCTTGGCCGCAAGCGCCGACCGCAGCTGGTCCACGCCCGCGAGGATCTCGTCCGCGGACTCTCGCAGAAGCATCCCGAAGGATGCGTCGAGCACGTCCGAGGAAGTCATACCGAGGTGCAACCAGCGCGCGTTCTCGCCGGCCAGTTCTTCCACGTGGGTCAGAAAGGCGATGACGTCGTGTCGGGTTCGCTCCTCGATTTCCAGAATGCGCTTCGCGTCGAGCCTGCCCGCGGCCTTGGCCCGCACGGTCGCCGCCGTTCCCGCGGGAACCTGGCCGGCTTGCTCCATCGCCGCACAGGCCGCCAGCTCCACCTCCAGCCAGGTTTCGCAGCGACGGGCGTCGGACCAAATCTTGGCCAGCGCGGGCCGGGTGTATCTATCGATCATCGCTTGATTCCTGCTTCACGGCTTTCGGTTGCGTGCCCCGAGGTCCGGGTCCGAGGCGCAGTGGCGGTGTTTCTAGCGGAAGTGCGAATGCTATTCAATGGTTTCACCTGCCCGGAGTGAGCGGAATGACGCCGGCTCCGACCAGGATCGCAAAGACGCCCATGGTGACGAACAGGATCGCGCGGATCGTGGTCGCATCGAGCAGGCGCGCGGCGGATGCCCTGCCCCTCTCGCGCAGCAGCAGGAAGATCTGCAGCACTGCGATGGCAATGAGGAGAACCCCGCTGAAGATGAAGAACTTGTATGCGTACGCCGCGATGTTCATCGAGCCTCACTCACCAGGCGTTGATAGAGGGCCAGGAGTCGACGCGTGAGCGACCCCGGCCGGCCGCCGCCGATGCGGACCGCGTCCACGGCCGTGACCGGCAAGATCCCACGAACCGCGCTGGTAAGGAAGACCTCGTCGGGTCGCCGAAAAGAATCCCCGATCGAACACGGAAACCATGGCCTCGCCGGGCTCGTGGACTTGACCGTCGATGTAGACACGGATTGACATGGCTGGGAGGGTGGACGAAGCTAGTACAGACTGAGCCAGCAAGCCACAGTGCCGTTCGTTTGCGAGAGAGGGCGACTTTGAACATTCTCCGAGTCCGCTGTCGAAGCGCGGAGGAATTCCGTAGCTTCTACAATAGCGATCATCCCGACGGGATCCTGTTTTGCCCGACGACAACCGAGCTAGCCAACGAATCCCCCGTGGTGGTCGAGATCGCCTGCAAGGGTCTGCCCAATAAGGTTCTGGTCCGCGGCGTCGTGCTGTCGTGGCGGCCGGCCCTGCCCCGGCTGCGCATTCGGGCCGGGGCCATGGTCCGCTTCGCGCCCGAGGAGGCCTCCAAGCGCGATTTCGTGCTCGAGACCCTGATGGGGGCACGGCAGGCTACCCTCAAGCGCAAGCACACCCGCATCCCGGTCGGGCTGGGTGTCCGCCTGCGCGTAGGCAACGAGCCAGAGCCGATCGAGGCCGAATTGCGCGAGATTAGCGTGAGTGGCGGCCTGATCGCGACCCATGTGCAGCCGCCCATCGGCACCGACGTCATCCTTGATATCGTGCCCCCCGGAGGAATCGCGCCGATGTCCATCTCCGGCCGCGTCCTCTACCACGCGGGTTCCGGGCAGACGGGGATCAAATTCATGTTCCGGGAAGGCGGCGGTTCGCGGCGCTTGCGCGAGTTGGTTCGACGTTTCAAACTCTCTTAGGTTTTTTGGTGGCCAAGCCCGGAGTGGGCGGGCCTATAATGTCGGCTCTTACCGATGAACGACCCAGTCTCAATGGATCCAACAGGGGCCGCCCAGTCGCTGCCGCTCGCGACCGTGATCGGCGGCCGATTTCAGATCCAGTCCTTCGTGCACAACGAGGCCGGCACGGAGTTGTACCAGGCCACTGACACGCGCGATGACGTCCCCGCGACGCTGCGCCTGTTCCCCTGCCCTCCGGCGCTGCGGGCCCTTCTCGAGAACGACCTCACACACGCTGCGGGGGTCAAGCACAAGAACCTGGCCACGGTTTTCGCGTGGGGCTACGAAGGTGATCGCGCCTACCTGGCCACCGAAAGGCTTGACGGAGCCACGCTCCGGCAGATCATCGACTCCCGGCGCGCGCAAAACCAGGTAGTGGGGCTGGCCCACGCGCACGTGCTGCTCGGCCATGCCGCCAACGGCCTCGAGGCTAGCTACCCCCACATGTGCCATGGTGGCGTCCATCCCGCCGATCTACGCTTGAGCAGCTCGGGCCGAATCAAGGTCGCGAACCTGGGGCTCACGCGCGCCCTCCCGGCGCTCGCCCGCGTGGACGCTCCCGAAGGACAAAGCGCCAGCCCGTACATGGCTCCCGAGGTCGCCGCCGGGGCGGCGGCCTCGCCCCAGGCCGACGTCTTCTCCCTCACGGCGGTCCTCTACGAACTGGTCACCGGGCACGCGCCGGGCACGCCGCCGTGGCCCGCCAGCCAGGTCAACAGTGAGCTGCCTAGGGGCATCGACAAGCTCATCGACCGCGGCCTGGCCTCCCTGCCGGAAACCCGCTTCGCCCGTCCCTCGCTGCTCGTGGCCGAGATCGGCACCTTGCTCTCGGGCAGCGCGGCCAAGCAGGACAAGGTCATGACCACCCCGCGCCTCACGCTGGGCAAGTCCTTCAGTGTTTCCGACGCCGTCCGCATCTCCGAGGAATACGAGCGCTGGCTCGTGCAGAAGGACAGCCTGGACTTCGGCCCCTTCTCGCTGGCGCAGGTCATGGCCCAGATGGAGAAGGGCATCTTCAATGGCGACCATTTCATCGTCGATGCCGACTCGGGCGACCGGCAAAAGATCAAGGATCATCCCCAACTCGCGGAATTCACCCGGGTGGTCGAGCACAAGCTGGAAGCGCAACGCCGCACGCGTGCCGAGGCCGCCCACGAGCACACCGAGCGCCGCAAGGGCCGCTGGTTCGTCCTCATCATCGGCCTCGCCCTGGCCGCGGTGGGCGCGGGCATGTGGCTCTACCTAAAGGATCGCAAGGCCGCCAAGGACGACAGCCTCGCCATGCGGGTGAGCGAAGCGGACGTCGACAAGTTCTTGAATGGCGTCAAGGTCGAGTTCGCGCAGCCCAAGCATGCCGGCGGTCGAGGACGGCGGGGCGTAGGCGGCGGGGTGGCCGGCCGGCCCGAGGACTTTGCCAACAACCTGGACCTCGGAGACGTCACCAAGGAAGGCGGCGACGCCATCCTCGACGAGGGCACCGTCGACCGCGTGATGCGCGCCAACTACCGCAGGATCGTCCCCTGCGCCATGCAGGGTGGCGTCCGCTCGATCGAGATAGATTTCGTCGTCCAACCGACCGGACGAGTGAGCAAGGTGCAAGTCAACGGCCAGGGCAGGGGCGCCATGCCGATGTGTGTCCTGAATCAGATGCAGTCGTTCGGCTTCCCGTCGTACAAGGGCAAGAACACCATCGCCAGCTGGTCGATGTCGTTCCGCTAGTTGATGGGAACCCCCAAGGGGTTCCCAACCCCTCCCGCGATGGTTCGCGCCGAGCAAAGCTCGGCGGCTCCCCACGCGTTTGAGTTGATGGGAACCCCCAAGGGGTTCCCATGCCCTCCCGCGCTCTGGCTACGACGGGCAAAGCCCGTCTGCGCCAACGCGATCCGATAGCCGCTATCGCCCGAAGCCGGCGGTTTGATCCTTGGACAGCTTCGCGCTACGGAAGCGCACGCCAAGCACGAGGTCGTAGGTGAACCAATAGCGTTTGCCCTTGTTGTTCTCGAGGCAAAGCGACGTGTCGCGCACCTCGATCTTCACGACCTTGCTCACCTGGATGATTTCGCCGGGGCCCGCTACCATGAACGTGGCATCCCGGTCCTCCGACACGGCAATGCCGTCGCTGCCGGGCTTCAGGTGCTCGGCCTCGAGGGTCGACAAGAGGGTTTCCTTGGTCATGGTTAGCTTCCTGCTTCCTTTCTTCGAACCGGGCGGTTGTTGCCCCAAGCCTACACGAGATTCCGCCTCAGGGTGAGCGCGGGGTTGACCCGTCATGCTGGCCGGTCGATACTCGCGAGCGTGTCGACGCCAGACGTTCCCCTTGTCCGCCTGCAACTTCGCTACCCCGACGAAGATACCTTCATCCAGCGCTTCGCACCCAACGTGACCCGCGGCGGCATCTTCCTCGCCAGCCGCACTCCGTTCCCGGTCGGCGCCGGCATCGCCTTCGAGGTTTCCCTGATGCAAGGACCGCCGTTGCTCGCCGGAACCGGCAAGGTGGCGTGGGTGCGCGAGTTCAACCCGCAGGAACCCCAGCGCGCCCACGGCATGGGTGTGCAGTTTCTGGCCGTGGCGCCCGGTAGCCGTCCCATGCTCGAACGCCTGCTCACCCACAAGGCCGCGCCGCCGCTCCGAACTCCGTCAGGCGGCGTGCCCGTGACCACCCCGCGCCCCAAGCTGGACCTGTCGCCGATCCCCCTGAGCGCTCTCGGAAGCGGCCCGCATGGCATCATTCCCTTGGACGGCGATCCCAGCACCTGGATGGACGATCAGGGCGTGCGCCAGGCGGCGAATCGCGCCCGCGTCCTGGCCAGCCGGGTCGACGATGTCGAGGCCTTGCGCACACGCGAGCGCGAGGAACCGCCGACCATCGAGGAGGCGCTGGCGGAATTGCCCCGCCTGCTCGGCCCGCGCCGGCAGGCCGGCTGACGCGGTTGCGCGCCAGTTGTGAAATCGGAGAAGGCAGGTAGGATATCTCCGTATCCGTGGTTGCCGACGGTGAAGCGGTAATGAACCCGAGTCTGATTGGCCTCGACTAGTAGGGGCGAACCGAGCCATGAAGAAACGCAAGATCTCCACCCGCAGCGTCGAACGCTTGAGCATCTACCGGCGAGCGCTCATGCACGGCCGGCACGAGTTCGGCCCCAGCGTGTACTCCCACCAGCTCGCGCAGGCCTGTCAGCTCACGGCGGCGCAGGTGCGCCGCGACCTCATGGCCATCGGGTACAGCGGCAATCCCAACAGCGGCTACGACGTCAAGCGTTTGCTCAGCTCGCTGGCCACCTTTCTCGATTCGCAAGAAACCCGCGCCGTGGCCATCGTCGGCATGGGCTACCTCGGCCGGGCCATCGCCGCCTTCTTGGCCAACCGCTCGGACAAGATCCGCCTGGTGGCGGCCTTCGATGTCGATCTGGACAAGATCGGCCTCTCCTTCTCCGACGTGCGCTGCTATTCGGTCCGACAGATGCCGGAGGTGCTCGCGGAGAAACGCATCGACATCGCGATTATCACGGTTCCGGCCGATCACGCCCAGCATGTGGCCGAGCAACTCGTGGCCGCGGGCGTGACCGGCATCTTGAACTTCGCGCCGGTCGTGCTGCGCCTGCCGCAGAGAAACTACGTCGAGAATATCGACATGAGCGTTTCTCTGGAGAAGGTCGCCTTCTTCGCCTGCGCCAGCCAGCGCCGCAGAGCTCGCTCACCCTAGCGCGCGGGCCTCACAAAACGCCGCAGCACCCTGCGCGGCAGTTCCCAGAGCTCCTCGGCGCCGCGCACGTGCAGTAGGCGCAAGCAGGTGACGTAGGTGGCGAACCCGGCGGCAATGGTGGCAAGCAGGACGACACCATGGACGATGCGGAAGGTGCCGCGCGGCCAATGAATCGGCAGGGCCGCGACCCCATTCATGGCGCCTTTCCACACCGCGATGGCCGCCAGCGCGAGCGCCGCATTGGCCACGATCATCATGGCAATGTCGCGCAGCCAGCCTGGCTTGCCTGGTTTGCCCACCACGCGGCCGAACCACAGCCGCAGGATCGTCAGGTTCACCAGCGCGGCCATCGTCGTGCCCAGCGCCAGGCCGGGCGCGCCCAGCCAGCGGTAGGTCAGCCCGTTGAAGGTCAGGTTCGCCGCCACCGACGACAGCGAGGCGATCATCGGCAGGCGTGGCCGGTCTAGGGCAAAGAAGGCCGGGGCGAAGACCTTGACCAGGCTGTAGGGCAGCACACCCAGCATGTAGGCCTGCACGATGGGCACCGTCGCGGCGGTGTGCGCGGGCAAGAACTTGCCGGACTGGAAGAGCAACTGCACGACCGGCTTGGCCAACACGACCAGCCCAACCGCCGCGGGCAGGGCCAGCAACCAAACTCCGCGGGTTCCGTCGGTCACCCGCTCGATGAGCGCGTTCCGGTCCCCGCGCGCCGCTTCCTCGGAAGCACGCGCCGTCGTAACCGTGGCCAAGGCCACGCCGAAGAGACCAACCGGCAGATAGAACAGGCGAAAGGCGTTCTGCAGATAGGTCAGCGGCCCGCTGCCCAGTGCCGCCGCGTACTGCGTGTTGACGAAGACGTTGATCTGGATCGCAGCCAGCCCGACCGTCGCCGGTCCCATGAGACGCACGATCCGCCGCACGTCGAGGTCGCGCAGTAACCCGGCCAGCGACGGCCGCACCCGGTAACCCAGCCGATGGAGACTGGGCAGTTGCACCACCGCCTGCACCAGGCCGGCGGTGGCCGTGCCCGCGCTCCACACGATCATCCCCGAGCGTTCGGAGAAATGCAGAAAGAGCAACGCCACGCCGCACGCGATGCTCGTGACATTGAACATGGCCGGGGCATAGGCCGGGGCCAGGTAGCGATGCTGGGCGTTGAGCATGCCCATCCACACCGCGCTGACGCTGACCAGGGTCAGGATCGGCATCATGATCCGCGCCAGAAGGCCCCCGGTCGCGACCTGCGCCGCGTTGCCGCCGAAGCCGCGCGTGATGAGCGAGACCAGCTCGTCGGCCCACAGGAAGCCGGCCAGGGTCAGCGCGCCGGTGACCAGCAGGATGCCGCCGAGCACGAGGTTGCCGAGGCGATAAGCCCGCTCCTGGCCGCCCTTGACCATGGTATCGCTGAAGGTCGGCACGAAGGCGCTCGACAACGCGCCCTCGGCGAAGAGATCGCGCAGCAGGTTCGGGATGCGAAAGGCGGCGATGTAGGCGTCGGTCAGCGCGCTCACGCCGAAGATGCGCGCGAAGAGCGAATCACGCACGACCCCGAGGACGCGCGACGCCAAGATCGCCAGGCTAACGCTGGCTGAGGAACGAATCGTGCCGGCCACTGCCCATCGACGTTAGCCGCCGCGGGCGGTGGCGTCTATTTTTGTCCCTGCACCTCTACCCCGGACGGTACGGGCGGCGCGGGAAGGGGGCGGGCTTGCGCCCGGGCTGGGCCTGGGCTACCTGCGTGGCCAGGCCGAGTTGCTCGCGCAGATCGAGATGGTCCGTGCCGACGCACCAGCGGATGAGATCCTTGATCGAAAGCTCCGCGTCCCCACCCTGGGTTTCGGCCGCGCGCAGGATCTCGCGGATGGCGGCCACGACATCGCCACACAAGAGCAGCCCAGCGCGGTCCGCGGTCTGGTTGGCCCCGGCGGCCCACGCGACCAGGTCCACCCGTCCCGGCTCGGCGACGATCTGTTCGATGGCAGCGCTCGCCGAGGCTAGGGCCATGCTTTGCACCGCCCGTTGCAGGAATGCGGCGTACTTGCGCACCGACCCGGAGTCGGTCCCCGGCAGGTCGAATTCGGGATGCACCAGCTTCGCCGCCGCCGCGACGATAACCCGCAGCTCGTCGAGGGACGCCACCGCCTCCGGCGAAAGCAGAAACTGATCGGCGCGCATGCGCACGAGCTTGCGCGCGACGTAGAAGGCCAGCTCCTTTTCGGAGCGGCCGGCCAGCAAGTTCTTCCCGAGCAACAAGGAGGGCACTACCTGTTGCCCCTCGAGCACGATGCGCAGTTCGAGCTCGCCCTCGCTCTCGGGCGACACGTAGACCGGCGGCAACGTAACCCCCAGCAGCCGGCAGGCGTAGCTGATGAGCTGGCCCACCGACGAGCGATCCGTGGCCAGGTCGACCTTCTGGGCCAGATTGAGCCCGAGCGATACGGCATCCTTGGCCCGCGCCATGACCACCCCGCCGCTCACCACGGCCAGCACGTGCGACACGCACCAGTCCTGGCGCGGACTCAATACGAAACGCTGCCACATCGACTCTGCCAGCGCCGCGCGGCCGCGCGGGATCTCCGGCGCCACGGTGCGCTCGTAGAAGGCCTGCTCCTGGGGAATGGCCTGCCCCATGGCGACCAAGGCCGCGCTCGTGCAGTGCAGGCGATCGTACATCTGGTGCTTGCCGAACACGCGCGCCAACGCGCGGATGTGTTTGGCCATTTCCTCGAAATCCACCGGCTCCTCGAGCAGGGCCTCGCGCGCCTTGATGGCCTGGCTCATCTTCGTCGCGCCGAGAACCTCGTAGGTGTCGGCCAGCACCTCCCGGCACTTGCGGTCTTCCGGCGCCAGTTGCACGCACACCTCGTAGGCCGCGACCGCCGCGTCCCGTTCGTGCAGACGCCGGCGGCAGACGTCGCCCAGCTTGCGCCACATGGCAAGGAGCTGCGGCCGCTTTTCCGGCAGCGGGTTGCTGCCCAGGCGCTTGATCATGCGGCGGTAGTTGCGCGCCATCTCACGCCAGTTGTTCTGCGCGGACAGAATCCGCTCGATGCGCCCGAAGCTGCGCTCGTCGTCGGTGTCCTCGTCGAGCACGAGGTTGTACACCTCGATGGCGCGCTCCTGGCTGCGCAGTTCGTAGTTGAGGATGTTGCCCATCGCGACCAGGTAACGCGCGCGGGTCTTGCCCGTCTCGACCTTGACCAGGCGTTCGAGAATCTCCACCGCCCGAGCCCACTCGCGCGCGTTGGTGTAGATCTCGAAGACTTCGTGCAGGGTGACCGGGTCGTCGGGCTTGAGCGCGAGCATCTCGAAGTAGGTGTGCAGGGAAGCCAGCAGATCGCCCAGCTCGTCGCGTTCCCGGGCGGCGATGCCCGAGAGGATCTCGAAGCGTTCCTCCTCGTTCGCCGCACCCCCGGCCAGCATGCGCTGTTGCTCGATGATGGCGTGCGCGGTTTCCGGCCCCTTGCCCGAGAGCCGCGCATGGGCACGGGCCAGGCCGTCGCGACAAGCCTGGTTGTCCGGCGCCAGCTCGAGCGCCCGGGAGAAAGCCGCCGCCGCGCTCTCGGCCTCGCCGAGCGCCAGGCGCGCCTCGCCCAGCCCCTCCAGGTGTTCGACTTGCTCGTCCTGGGTGATGCCGGCATCGGTGCGCGCGAGCACGGCCGGCACCGCGATGACCACGTCCTGCCACCATTTCTCCGCCAGCGCCAGCGCGGCCCAGCGCAGCAGCGCCGGC
>JADGRD010000667.1 GCA_017881285.1 Pseudomonadota bacterium
ACGCCGGCTACTACCCGGGCGCCGAGGAGCTGTCGCTCAAGCTGATCTACGAAAAGCCGACCGCCCGCCTGCTCGGCGCCCAGGCTTTCGGCCGGGCCGGTGTCGACAAGCGCATCGACGTGATGGCGACCGCGCTCGCCGGCAAGCTCACGCTGCACGATCTGGCCGAGCTCGACCTCGCGTACGCGCCGCCCTACTCGACGGCCAACGACCCGGTCAACCTGGCCGCGTTCATCGGTCTCAACGATATTTCGGGATTCAGCCCGCTGGTGTCCGCGGCGGAGCTCAAGGCCGAGCTGGGCATGCCCGCGCCGCCCCTCGTGCTGGACGTCCGGACCCTGGGTGAATACGAGGCGTCGCATCTCGCGGGGGTCGTGCACATCCCCGTGGACGACCTGCGCTTCGAGTTCGAACGCCTGCCCAAGGACCGACGCATCGTCGTGCACTGCCGGACCGGCTTCCGCTCGCATCTGGCCGTTCGCATTCTCAAGCAGCGCGGCTTCGCCGATGTCGCCAACCTCACCGGCGGGCAGCTGAGCATGCTCGCGGAGGGTGGCTTTCACTGGGAGACACCGTGAACACGCAAACACTGATCTATTTCGCGATCGGAATCATCGCGGTCATCATCCTCAAACGACTTCTTGGAGGTGGAAAAGTGGCATCGAGCATCGTAAAGCAAAAACTGGAATCCGGGGCCATGATCGTCGACGTCCGCACACCCGACGAATTCCGCGACGGCGCGTACCCTGGCGCGAAGAACATCCCGCTCTCCGACCTTGGCCGGCGCCTGGCCGAGATTCCCAAGAACAGGCCCGTGGTGCTCTACTGCGCCTCGGGCGCGCGCAGCTCGTCGGCCGCGCGGGCGATGAAGCAAGCTGGCTACGCGGACGTCATCAACGCCGGTGGGCTTGCTGACATGCCCCGGTGATTCGGCGGAGGCTGGCGGCGACCGCCGACTTTCATGCATTGCGAAGAGTATGGCGTGGCGAAGGACAACGGATAGAGGTGCACCATTCTGGCCACAGGTTCCGCACGTGCGATTCCGCACCACCGTGCGCTGTCGCCCAAGGCCATCGGCAGCCCCGCCTCTGACCTTGGGGTCGTCTTCGGGCTATCCCCCCGTCATGCTTAGCGGATCGAGGAAGTGGCGCGAACGGCAGGAGTGTCGTGGCGCGAGGTGCGTTTCTTGCTACTAATTCCGCGCCGTGCATGCAGACGCGAACCCCTTCGATGGAGAATGGAGCTCGAAACTCGGTGACGAGTGGCGCGATTGGGACGGCCATGCCACGCCCGACGCGGCGGCCCCGAAGCGTCTCTTCTTCGCCATCATTGTGGGGTATCTCATCGTCACGGTGGCGGCGAGTTTGGTGTCGTGGTACCTGGTGGCGCCGCGCCTTGCCGAGTGGCATGCGGCGGCCCCCAGGGTGCTGTTCGTCCTCTTGGCGATCTTTCTGTCCGGGCTCAGCGTGGCGCTCGCGCTGGTGGCCCTTATGCTCCTTACGAGCTGGCCACGCAGCACGCGCGCATCGTCGCTCGCCCGTCGGATCCTCGCCATTGTCGAGCGCCGTGTCTTCTGGCTGGGCAGCATGCTGTCGATCAACAAGGATCGACTGGCGAACGCCTTCATTCGCACCAACAATGCCCTCGTGCGGCTGGCCCCACAAGGCTTCGCGTCGCGGCGGGTTCTCATCCTCCTGCCGCGCTGTCTGCATAAGGAGCAGCTCGAGCAAGCCCGTACCCTGGCCAGGACACGCGGCGTTGAGGTAGCGATCGTCGCCGGGGGCGAGCAGGCGCGCCAGCGCATCTGGGAGAAGCGACCGAGCCTGGTCATTGGCGTGGCCTGCGAACGCGATCTTCTGAGCGGCATCCGCGATGTTCGTCACAGACTCTCGGTCTTGGGCATCCCGAACACGCGGCCGAACGGGCCGTGCCGTGAGACGCAAATCAATCTGACGGAGCTCGAAAGTGCGCTCGATCTCTGCGTGCGTCCAGCGGCTGTCTCCAATCTGGTACAGTCGGAGCTTGGGACCTGACAAACCCGAAACGCTGCCTATGAAAGTCATGAAACCGCACCGGGATGTTGGCATCGTCGGCTATGGCGCCTACGTGCCGCGCTATCGCCTACCCGGAGACGAGATCAGCCGCATGTGGGACGGCGGGCAGAAATGCACACCGCCCATCAAAGAGAAGGCGGTGCCCGGCCTAGACGAGGACGTGGCGACGATGTCACTCGAGGCTGCGCGCAATGCGCTCAAACGCGCCGCGATCGATCCAGCGCGCATCCGCGCCGTGTGGGTCGGCAGCGAGAGTCACCCCTACGCCGTCAAGCCAACCAGCACGATCGTCGCGGAAGCGATCGGCGCCGTGCCGCATACGCTGGCCGCCGACTGGCAGTTCGCGTGCAAGGCCGGCACCGAGGCCATGCAGGCCGCCCTGGGCTTCGTTGGCTCGGGCATGGCGGACTACGCGTTGGCGCTCGGCATGGACACAGCGCAAGGACGGCCGCGCGACGCTCTCGAGTACACGGCCGGGGCGGGCGGCGCCGCATTTCTGATCGGACCGGCCGAAGAATCGCTAGCGGTGCTCGAGGGCTCGACCTCGTACGTGACCGACACCACGGATTTCTGGCGCCGCCAGTACGAGCACTATCCGGCCCACGCGGGTCGTTTCACGGGTGAGCCTGGCTACTTTCGCCACGTGCTCGCTGCTGCGTCGGAGATCATGACGGCCCTCGGTCGCCAGCCCGCCGACTATGCGCATGTCGTCTTCCACCAACCCAATCGCAAGTTTCCACTGAAAGCGGGTCGTGAGCTGGGCTTCGAGAACAAGCAGCTCGAGGCCGGGTTGCTGGTCAACGACATCGGCAACACCTACGCTGGCGCCGCGATGCTCGGGCTCACGAGCGTGCTGGACGTCGCCCAGCCGGGCGAGCGCGTGCTCATGGTGTCGTTTGGCAGCGGCGCGGGTAGCGACGGCTTCGACTTGCGGGTGACCGACGCGATCGCCGCGCGCCGGGCCTGCGCCTTGAGCACGTACGACTACATTGCCCGGCGCCACGAGATTGACTACGCCACCTACGCGCGTCACCGGGGGAAGATTCGCATGGAGTAGTTTGGCGACC
>JADGRD010000074.1 GCA_017881285.1 Pseudomonadota bacterium
GACCGCGCTAGGGTTCGAGACCATCTTCTTCAGGGTACCACGAGCGGGGACCACGGGTACCACCGGGGGTTGTCTTGCTAAGGGGGGGGTGCTGGAGGTGGAGGTGGGGGCGGGCAAGGCGGCGGTGGGGGCGGGGGCCACACCGGAGGCGGCGGGGGCAAGGGGTCGAGCGCTCCCGAATCGTAAGGCCGGCTGCGGCCGCTGCCGTCGACGCAGATGTTGCTCTGGCAGGCGAATCCAGGTCGCGAACAATCGCGACGACAATCGAGCACGCCAGCGCAACCGTCGCCGATCAGCCCGCCGCAGTACTCCTCGCCCCATGCGTTTGCGCAACCGGAAATGGGCACGCATCCCTCCGGCGTGCAGAAGTGACCGAGGCAGAGCCAAGTGGGGTTCGGGCACGCGCAGTCGAGCGATCCGCCGCAGCTATCGCCGATGCTTCCGCAATACGGGAATGGCGTCGCCCCGTCGCAGGTGAGGGGCCGGCAGTCCTCGGGAAAACACTGACCACCCTTGCAGGACGACCCGGCAGCGCAGCCTCCGCAGTCGAGCATAGCGCCGCAGCCGTCGCCGATCTCTCCACAGTAAGCCGGGTAGCACGTCGGGTCTCGGCACACGAGCGGCACGCAGGCGTCGGCGGTAGCCTGGGGTCCTGGCCCATCGGTCGGAACGGGAGCAAGATCGCGCGCGCCGTCGGGCGCGGACGCGGTCGTCAGGTCGGGCGCCGGCGTGGTGCCCGCGTCCGTATCCGGGGCCGCCGTCATCGAGTCTCGCGGATGAACGACGGATGCGCCGTCCTGGCCGGGAATCCCCATGGGGTTCCGGCCGCACGCCACGAAGGCGATCGCAAGCAGGGCGAACCAGCGAGAGACCATGCCGAACTCTAGTGTACACCTCCCGCCACCTTCTGTCGTCGACGAGACTGCTTTCGCGACTTCTGTCGCCGCACGTATTGATTGACGCCACCTACGCGCTCAGACTGCGCTTTCATGCAAAGCCAGCTTGTCGATGCGCTCGGTTTGAGGCACGCGCCCATCGCGATCCTGCTCACGGACACGCGGCCCGAGGGCGCGCTCCAATTCAAGCCCGGAGGTATGGGATGTGTCGCGGCCATGTTGCTGACCGCCGCGGGCGGGCGCCCGGTCTTCTTTGACCGGCAGACCTTCGGTTGTCCGGGGGGCGGAGTCGGCCTGGGCTTTGGCAACTGCTACGAGCGGATGGGCTTTCCCATCGAGCGCCTGCTGTCCACCGGCGGGGTGGCCCGGCTCGGGAGCGGGCAAAGCTACGACATGGGCGAAGGCGAGCGTTTTCACCGCAGCCCCGAGGTCACGCGGCGCTGGCTCGACGAGTTTCCCTTTCGCCAGATCCCTACCGCCTACGTGGTCGCCAAGCGCTTCGCCGACACCCGCCCCGACGAACCCATCGCACTCGTGCACTGGTACGTGAACCCGGACCAGCTCGCGGCGCTGGTCACGTTGGCGGGTTTCGAGCGGGGCACGGTCGAGACCGCCACCGCGCCCTGGGGCGCCGCCTGCCAGTCCATCGCCTACGCCTACGCCGAGGCAGAACGACCTCGGCCACGCTGCGTGATCGGCCTGTTCGACATCTCCAGGCGCGGTCAGGTCGATCGCGAGATCCTGTCCTTCACCGTGCCCTACGCGCTCCATCGCGAAATGGAGGCCGCGGTTCCCGACAGTTTCCTCGGCACCGAGGTCTGGAAGAAGCTGCGGGCGAGGCAGTAAGGAGAGCTGTCCCGAGGCGACAGGCATAGGATAGCCAGGGGGCCGATCTCGGTCGCGCCAAGCCCCAGGGAGAGATAGGCATTCGGCAAAGATCCACCAGATCCGGCGGCGGTCAGTGTGGAAGATTGGTCACCGGCAAACGCGCGCCCTGCGCCGAGCAGTGCGAGAACCGCGAACAAACTGCCGATATTGAAGCGAGTTTGGCGACGACCTACTGGGCGCGAGGGTTTGAGCTGCTTCATGCCCCCAGGTTTTGCATCGCGTACGCCAGGGACTATCATGGAGTCCTAGGTAGGAGTCGACATGCTTCACTCTTCGCTGCGAATTGCTCTCTTGGCTTGCGGTTTGGCGGTTGCGGCCCTTGGGCCGGTCGGTTGCGACGGTGGCGGGAACGGGGCCTTGCCCACGAGCTCGGGGGTTAGCCGAAGCAAGTATTTTGACCAGCTAAGCGCTGACGAGATTCGGGCGCTTTGCATCTGGAGCTCCGACGTCGAGGGCGGGCCAGGCGATCACACATGCGGGGACGCGGGGTCCATGCACAGCCCCACGGTCGACGAGTGTGTCGCGGGGGCTTCCACCGCTCCGCCGCACTGCCAGGTCGCGCTGGTCGAGGATTGCGGGAACAGCCTCCACGGCGATGCTTGCCAAGTGTTTGTCACTCCGGCCTGCAAGACCTACGTCGAGTGCGTGTTGCAGCCGAGGGATTAGGCGGTCGTCATGCTTCACCCTGGGCCGCGAATGGCTCTCTTGGCTTCTGCTTTGGCGATTGCGGCACTAGGGCTGGTCGGTTGCGACAGTAGTGGAGGCCGGGCCTCGCCGACCAGCTCCGGCGTCAGCCGGAGCAAGTACCTCGACCAGCTCACGACCGACGAAATCCAGGCGCTTTGCTCCTGGGCCATCGCCGTCGAGGGTGGGCCCGGTGACCACGCATGCGGTGATGCGGGTTCCATACACATCGGTGGAGAGTAGACTGCAAGCGGTCGGCGTTCCTTCGCAGAAGTTGTCGCCCTTCTGCGCGCCATCGCCGAGCGTCAGGGCTCGATGTACCTCCAAATGCCGGTATTCCACATGGCTGCGACGAAGATCTCGTGGATCCCGTCGTTGGTGACCACGACGGTGTTCGGGCCCGACCCCGCCGTGACCGCGGCTGGTACGGAGGCGTACGTCCACGTCGTGCCGGGGATCGGAGCGGACTCCCAGTTCGGGTCGATGTTGCACGAGCCGCACGCCCAACCATACATGGCGTACACATTCTTCGTCGATCCCCAGACGACTGCCTGGGGCTTCTGGCCGCTGTCGACACGCGACCAGCTCGTGCCGAGGTCCGTGCTGCGGTAGACGCCCTGGCCCGGCCCGCCGACGCCGCCGACGAACAGCGTGTTGCCGGTCTGGAAGATCTGCGCGGTGCCGTGCGGGTGGTTCAGTCCGCTCAGACCCGTGGGAATATGCCAGTGCGCGCCGGAGTCGCTCGTCATGATGGCGCTCGCACCATTTTGAGCGATTGCGAACCACGTGGTCCGCCACGTCCCTGCGTTGCCCGTGTTGATGAAGTACGGGTACCAGGAAATGCCGCCCGACGGAAACCCGGCACCGCTAGCCGAGCTCCACGTCGTCCCACCGTCCAGGGACTCGTAGACGCCGTCGGCTTCGTGCAGACCGCTGATGAGGTGTGTCGGATCGTTCGGGTCCACCTGCAGCGAATAGAGCGATACGTCGAGCGGCGTGCGCGTAAACGTCGCGCCGCCGTCGGTGGATTTGTGGATCTCGTTGTATCCCGCGGCCCAGATCGTCGCGGGTGTCGTGCCCGCCACCGCAAACACGATACCGCGCGGGGCATCGGGAACGTCCGCGTTCGTGGCGATGTTCTTCCACGTGTTGCCGTAGTCCGTCGACTTCCAGAGGCCCGAGTCGCTGCCGGCCACGTATAGATCGGTCGGGCGCGCAGGATCGCGGACGACCGATCCCGGCCCGTACGCATCCGTTTGGGGCATGGTGCTCGGCGTGACGTTGACCCAAACGCCGATCGGGCACGTCCCTGCGGCAATGCACGGATCGGGCGGCAGGGGCCCGGCATCTTTCGGCGCGCCGCCGCTGCCCGATGGGCCGCCTGCGCTCCCGCCGGTAGCCGACGATCCGCCCGTGCCGCCCGTGCTTGAACTGCCGGCCACCCCGCCCAAACCTGGGCTGGCACCACCGACGCCCCCCGTGCTCTGGCCAGCATCCTTCCCGCCTGAGCTGCCCTGCTTGCCTCCGCCGCACCCGGGCGCGAGGAAGTTGACAATCAGAATCGTTCCGAGTCCCAACGCGAGTGCAGAGAGGTTTTGCATGCGTACTTCCTTTTAGCTCCAAATCGCGGTGAGCTTGCGGGATTTTCGCCAGCGAGGGCACCTCCGTAGGATGCCGGCCAGGACGAGATTCCGATGAATCACGGGACTGGCCGTGGTGCTCGCGAGCGGGCCCGCGGCGGCTGGCTTGACGGTGCGGCCGATCAGCCGCCGGGAGTTGCTTCGCTTCTCGACAATCCTGATTTGGCACTGGACGGGGAAACGGGGCATGGCCGACACTCGCCAAGCAACATGCGGCGCGCGGCGACGTTCGTGATCGCTCCCCTGCTGGTCGTGGCGACCGGGGCCCTCCTCCTGGTGTCCCGTCGCGCCCGGCAAGACCACGCGCCGCCGTCCCAGGCAGCCCCCGCCCGGTACTCGGGATCGGCGCGATGCCGGGATTGCCACGAGAAGTTCTGGCGCGTCCTCGCCCACCACGCAAACCTCCTACGCGCCCCCTGTTGCGATCTCCCCACCAGAACCGGCGAGGTGTATGCTCGTCCCGATTTCCGAGGGTTCGACGTGCTATCAACGACGTCCATCGTCGGCGTCGAAGATTGAGAGTGAACCGGATGACTGATAATGGATCTTCCGTAGACTGCGGACCCTTGTCCCAGGGGGGTTCATGCCGCCTACTGGCCTCCTATTCGATAGGGTGGTGGCTGCGCCGGTGCACACTGGCCTTGCTCGCGCTCGGCGCGGCCTGCGGGGGTTTGGCGGGCACGAGGCAACATGACGCCGGTGACGCCCGGGCCATCTCGGCGGATGGCTACGGCGACGTCGAAGGCGACGGCGCTCGGCCGGGCGACCGCGCGGACGCTCAAGCAGACGCTGGCCCCGTTGACGGTATGCTCACTGGCGACGGCAACAGTCCGGCCGATGGCGAGCCGACCAGCAGCTTCGAGCCGCCAACCCCCTTGGCGTTGATCGAATGCTTCGGGCTGCAGGCCGCTGGCTGTACCCGCGGCGTGCTCGAAAGCACCATCGGCCAGTACCGGCCGAGCCCGTATGGCCAAGGGCCTCGCTTTGGGTCGGGATTCCAATCCCTCGTAACCGTACGGCCCGAATCCGGACCCGTGAGTCTGTCCTCGGGGACCTTCTACTTCTGGGCCAGGCATTTCGATCCATTCGCCACCGGCGAGACCCACGCCTTGGCGCAGGTTGCTGCGGTTAACGCCAGCGGCGCGGTCGACGAAAATAATCGCGCCCATATCCTTTTCCGCGACGGAAAGCTCGAGGGAATGGTTGCCAACGACACCTTGCAGACCACGGGGCTGGCCACGGCAGATTCCTCCAGGCACGATGCCATGCAACCCGGCGAGTGGCACCAGTACGCTTTTGTCTGGGACGAGAGCGCGCAGCGGCTCTACATCGATGGTGCGCTCGTGGCCCACCTCAATCGCACCACCGGCGGGATGAGCGCCACGTTTGCTCGGGTGCACGTCGGGGCGCGCTTTTCGGGCGAGTACGTCGCCGACAGCCAGATCGCCGGGCTCGCCGTGTGGGATCGGCGTCTGACACATGTTGAGATCCTGTGGCGCTACAAGCGCGAGATCCTCGCGCCGACATTGCCGATCATGGCGTCCGTATCTGGCGACGATCGCATCGGAAGCAACTTCTTGACGATCACGGCAGGGACCACCCTGCCCGAGCTGAATTTCCATTTCGTCCCCCAGGTAAGCATCGAGGCCGGCGGGCGACTCATCGTCGCCTTCCCCTGGTTTTTCGGCGGCGCGTTTTCGAGCGACCCGCCGGGGACGCCGACGGCAGTGCTCCCTGGAAATGCCGTGGGCACAGCCAAATGCTATCGCCAGCCGCGGCTGCCGCAGACCGACCGGTGCGAGATCGACCTCGCCTCCGGGTCGATCGCGGCCGGCGATAAGGTGGTGCTGCGGCTCTCCGGTGTGGCCATCGCGGGCTCCACCGCGACAACCCTCGTTGGCTCCTCCAATTTGAACCCGCAGTTCTTCGTCGATCGCGGCGGCCTGACGGCAGAATCTGGTGCGCTCATCCAGGCGAGGGAACGGGCACAGATCGCCGTCGTCGACTCGAACCCTGCACCGCACGCTGCGGTCTTTGCTCGTCTGCCCTCGAGCGTAACCGTGGGCCAACATTTCAGCCTACGTCTGTGGTCCGAGAATGCCGATGGTGCCCCCGAGTTCGGCGAAACCTTTGTTGTCACATTGACCGGCCCGGCAGAACTGTCAGGGCTGCCCGCTTCGGCCGTCATCACCACCGGCACCGACGGCGGCGCCAGAATCGACGGCCTCTGGTTCACGGCGGTTCCCGCCCAGAACCCCGTGCTCATCCAGGGGACTTCGGATACAGTGTCGCTCAACATCAACCCGGTGGAGGTTATTGGTGACTCGGCACTGCGCCTCTACTGGGGCGACATCCATGGCCATACCAGCAGCTCGGATGGCACGGTGGCGCCGGCAGAGTTCTATCCGTTCGCCCAGAGCCGCGGCCTCGACTTCTCCGCGATGACGGACCACGATTGTCTTGGCGAGTACTACGCTCCCCCATTGGAGATCAACGCGGTTGACCCTGCAACCTGGCAGCTGGCTCGCAGTCTTGCCAGCCAGTACTACCAACCCGGAACGTTTGTCACCTTCTCCGCTCTGGAGATCTGCGCGGGCTATAGCGTCGACCCCGCGGGCGAGGGTGACTGGAACGTCTACTTCAGCCGCGACGACGCTCCCTTCATCGCGACCGATTCGATTCTGGCCGCCGGTGGGTTTCTCGAACGCCTCGCCACCTTGGATCCGCAGGCGATCATGGTGCCCCACTGGGGGGGCCGCCACGCCAAGATTCTGGAGATGACGAGCGCGCAAAATGTCCAGGTCCCGGTCGTGGAGATCATCAGCAATCACACCTCGGCCCCAGACGGTGCCTCATCCTGGGCGACCGAGTTTCTCACTGCCAAACCCGAATTGCGTCTGGGCTTCATCGGTTCCTCCGATGACCATGGGGGACACCCCGGGCGCTCCATGTTTTGGACCCGCCAAGGCAATATCGCGGCATGGGCCAGCCAACTGACGCGGGAAGGGGTGCTCGATGCCATCCGCCGGCGCCACACCTACGCGTACAGCCACGAAGACCGACCGATCCTGCACGCTGCCGGGAACAACCATGCCATGATGGGCGACAGCGTGACGCTTGGTTCCGGCGAGAATCCGACCCTCTCGCTGTCGGGCAACTCGCGGCGGACGGCCACTTCCGTCGAGCTCTACAAGGATGGAACCCTATGGTGGAGCACGACCCCCGTCGTCTCCGGGGTGGGGCTTCTGAATTTCTCCGTCAACGTCAGCGACGACGGGATGACCGGGACTTCTTCGTACTATTGGCGGGTCTTGTTCGACAACGGTGCGACGGCGGCGTGGACATCTCCTATCTGGTTCAGCCGCTGATGCGTGCCACCCGCGCGGAAGAAGGCCGTCTGCCGGCGAGAGAAGGGGAGCAGGCCGCCGCGCGGCTCGCGACGAACGAAGCGGACATCAGGTGCCAAAAAATCAAGCTCATCACGACCGTTCAGCTCTTCTGAACGGCGGGAAGCCCCCGTCTCCACCTAGCGACAGCACCCTGGTCCGGGTCAGTGTCGCGACAATTCGATCCGGATCACGTCGAAAGGGAGGTCTTGCTCTTCACGATGTGGTCCCGATCACGCTAGTGGCAGTCGCTCAGCATCTGACCCTGTTCCGCAGTGAGGGGCTGGAGGAGACACTTCAAATCGCGGGTCGACCATCACGAGGACAGCACCGGCCGGGACGCAACCACCAGCGAAAACCTGAACGATACTAGGGATGCCGAGGCTGCGTACCCAACAGTGTGGAATGTCTGCGCACGCAGCTGGGACGCAGACCGTCGGGTGAGCCGCCGAGCCACGCCAAGGCATCGGGGCCGCGAGAGCGGACTAGGACGGATTCGCGGCGCCTAGCCAGTTTGGGGTCATGGTGGTTCCCGTCCCCGGGAAAGTGTGACAACCGCCGCAATCTCGTCCGCCCCCAAGGCTGGTCAGGGCACTGTGATCGAAGGCGGCAATGCTGGCTGTGGGTACCGATTCGCTGTGGCAGTCGTTGCATCCCGTGGGTTGCACGGTGAGGACGGCGTGATACTGGCCCGGCCTCCAACTCTCCGCCGCAAGAGTCGGGTTGATCGCATTGGCCAGCGCGGATGGGTGACAGGTGGTACAGGTATGGAACGTCATCTGCGCCGAGGTGTGCCGCATGCGGTAGGCGCTGCCACTCTGCACGTCGGCGTTGGGCCCGTCGACCATGGTCACATAGTGACAGCTCACGCACTCCCGCAGCGTGGCGGTGGCGATGTTGCTGTGAAATGCGACATCTCTGAACACGCCCATTGGGTTATCGTGGCAGGCGGAGCAGTCGAGGTCCTTCACGCCGGTTGCCGACACTCCCGCCACGATGGTTGGCGAGGCAAACTCGATCCCATGGTTCATCGGCTGCAGACTCGACGTGCCGACAATGCCTTTGGGCTGCGTGGCCGCGTGACACTCCTTGCAGCCCTGCGGGGGCTGCGGCAGCGGGGTGACGGGGGCGTCGGGTGTCACCGCGTACTGGACGAGCGCCGGGTGGAACTTGCCCGGCGGATACATGATAACCACGCCGTTCTTGTTGTAATGACAATGCCAACACTTGCCGTAGTCGGGCACGCCAGCCGGAGCTGGCCGAAGCTCCGGCGGGATAGCAGTGGATGTGTGAATCATGAAGTCACGAACCTCTTCCCATGCCACCGTCGCATCGGTCACGAAGTCGTTCGCACTCGATAGCGTGATCGTCGTGGTCTGGAACTCGAGGTGCTCGCTGGGGTATCCCACCGGCACCGACCCTGGGAAGGACCGCCCGCCCTGCCAGTCGCCGCCTGGCAGAGTCGACGTAGCCGGGTTGAAGTAGTTGACGTAGCTGTCCGCATCCACCGTAGCCGAGTGGCAACCCATGCAATCCAAGGCAGGGTAAGGCGCGTGATCGAAGCCGACTTGCGCCGCCGCCGTCTCGGCATTTGCGCCGGGTTGCAGATCGGGCCTCTGCGAAGCATGACAGGCGATGCAGGTCTTGTCGGCGAGGGAGAAGGTTACATGCGCGAACTGGCCGCCTACCCAGTTGGGTTGGTTGCCCCAGGCGCCGGCGCCAGGGCCGGCATGGCAAATGGCGCAGTCTTGGCCGCCCCCGTGGGAGATGCCCAGGCTGTTTCCGCCATAGTCGAACGGCGACCTTGCATACGTGGTGCCACGCCATCCCGCGGTGCTGGTCGGCGCCTCGCTTCCGTGGCACGGCAGACACGTCGCCGGGGTGGAGCTTCCGGGAGTATGAAACTGACCTCCGGCCCACGACGTCCAACCGGTCGTGTTGTCGGCATGGTGACAATTGCTGCAATCGAGACCACCCGTCGCCCTGTGCCCGGCTCCCGCCGAGGGCAAGGCCGCGTAGGGCTGGTTCGTGTCGTGGCACGCGGCGCAGCCGCTGGTGATACCGGCGTGGTCGAAGGTCACCGCCGGTGTGGCGCCATCCCGGGGCCCCGCGTTCTGCAAACCCCCGCAGCCGGCCCCGGTGAGGGCGAAGGCCAGCACCAGAACGACGCGGGTCAGGAAGGGAGAGCGAGGATTCCTGGGTCTCTTCGTCATGTCTTTCACCTGGGTTCGAGCGGTTGGGCCTTAGCGCGAACGGCATGCTCGATGATTCTGTTCGTGAGGGATGATTCGCAGCCCGGTGATTATGATCGATGCATCCGCCGGTATCGAGCTGCACTTGCGCGACAAGGGATTTCGCGCCGGGCCGCCGCCCACTCGCTGCCCATCGCCAAGAACAAGAACCCACGACCGGCCACCCATCGCTGCGGCTACGTCCCCTGGCACGTGCTCATGCGCCAGCTCGGTATCGACGTCGAGACCTGTCCGCGCTGCGGGGGCAAGATGAAGGTCATCGCGCTGGTGCGGGACCGCCAAAGAGCCGTCCATGGCCCCCTGCCCGCGGACCACCGTTCTGGGGAAGCCACGATCCTGCGCCGCCGCTACGGCGAGCCGCCCCGCGCCGGCCAAGCGTAGGCGCCCCCGAGACCGTCGAGGCCACCCCGTTCGCCGTTCGTCGGCGGACAGGGCCATCTCTACCTTGAGACGGGAAATCAGCGCCGGGGGGCTGGGTTCTCGTCGGA